>CALDMA010000122.1 GCA_937915075.1 uncultured Oscillospiraceae bacterium | reverse complement strand
AAACACAAGGGATCGAAGATTTTACAGCAACTCTAACGGGAGTAGATTTCGAGTCTTGTTCGCACTTGGTACTTTCGTGTCTGCTGTAGTCGGTGGCGGCAGTTTTGGAAACGGCGAAAACCCTTGTGCTGCAACGAATCTCGGACGCGCCGACCGGTATTGACCAGCTCCATATCAGAAAAAGCCAGAGTTCAAATTGAAATGAAAAATGCTCCAAAACGACCTATTTTTTTGCACACCGGCAAGAAAACCCGCTGCTGCGCCATCAAGAAGAGTGATGTGATCGCCTTTATGAACGACCGTGAGGTAAACCCGGAAAAATACATAGCGCCGAAGAACTGGTACAAATACGGAAGCGAAATGGTTCGGCCCTATAAAATTCGCATCCATCCGTCGTGCACCAAGGACGAGAAGAAGCTCCGGCGCTACTATGAGAGCATGTTGGTCGCGCTGCCGGATGTGATGGATGTGGCCGCTGCCGTGGACTTCACAGGCTATAACCGCCGCACCGTCTGCCAATGGATTCGCGTGGGGAAACTGAAGGCGCTGGCGCTGCTGTAGAAGTACATGATCCCCAAATGCTATCTCATCGACCGGCTCTGCTCGGACGATTGCAACAACACCAACCGCAAATCCCGGCGGCATATCGATATGCTTTGGGAGGCGCAGAAATGGAACGACAGGCGATGAAATAGTGGCATTGTAAAAATGCCTGCTTCAAGCTGTAATTGTGTAAAAAGCTGTATTCGGTGGGCCTCCTTTGCATGTGCGAAGGAGGCCCTTTCGCATTATTAGACGAGGCGCCTCTCTGTTTTTGAGAACAAACAAGGCGGGCATCCGCATTGAACGAACGAATATTCGCCGAAAATTCACAGGCTTCGGTTGACAGGGCGAATTTTATGAGTATAATATAATTAGAATTCTTATGAGGAGGCATCTGCATGAACTTTGAAACCGAAAATATAGAATTCAAGGCTCAGTTTACTGAGGAAATTTACAAAGAAGTGATCGCTTTCGCAAATACGGACGGCGGCGTGGTGTTCGTTGGCATTGACAACAATGGAAATGCCGTCGGACTGGCAGATGTGGATCAGGAGTATACCCGCATCACCAACGGCATCCGCGATGCTATTGTGCCGGACGTTACAATGTTCGTGCGCTTTTCGATCCAGGATAACAAGGTGGTGCGCATTGCCGTCAGTGAGGGAAGCAACAAGCCCTACTACCTCAAAGGAAAAGGTCTGAAGCCCAACAGTGTTTATGTACGCCAGGGCACCTCCAGCGTGCCAGCGTCCCCTGAGCAGATTCGCCAGATGATTAAGGAAAGCGATGGCGATGCGTTTGAAGAAATGCGCTCCATGGAGCAGGACTTGTCCTTTGAGGCTGCGGCAAACGCTTTCGAAAAATATGGAGTGCCGTTCGGCAAGGAAAAGTACCGTGCCCTTGGGATCACACAGAAGAATGACGAGCTTTTTACCAACCTTGCACTTATCATCTCCGATCAATGTGCGCATACGACGAAGGTAGCGGTTTTCGGTGATGATTCCAATACCACCTTCAAGGATAACAAGGAGTTCGGAGGCTCCATCTTTGCGCAACTGGAGGACACCTTTGATTACCTGATGCTCTGCAACAGAACCAAGGCGTCATTTAAGGGCTTGGAGCGTATTGAAAAGCAGGATTACCCTGAGGAGGCTCTTCGAGAGGCGCTTTTGAATGCCATTGTACACCGGGATTACAGCTACAGCGGCAGCATTATCATCAATGTGAACGACGAGAGGATAGAGTTCATCTCTATCGGCGGCCTCCTCCCTGGTCTCTCCACCGATGATATCCGTATCGGTATTTCACAGCCGCGCAACAGGAATCTTGCCGAGATGTTCCATCGCCTGCGTTTGATCGAGAGCTACGGCACCGGCATCCGCAGAATTTATAAGCTTTATGAAAACTGTCCCGTACAACCGATCATCGAAGCAACGCCCAATGCATTCAAAATGGTCTTGCCCAATATGAATGCCATGACCGTTGCCATCCCAAAGCAGGCTTCTCCGGTCACTGCACAGATGCAAAAGGTTCTTGACTATACCTCTGCGCACGGCCATATCACGGATGAAGAAGTCCAATCCTTGCTTGGAATCAAGAAGACCCGCGCTTTTGAGCTTATGAAACAGATGCGGAATATGGGGCTTGTGCAGAGGGTAGGCCGCGGGGCTGAAAAAAAATACTTGCTGAATTAGCTCCCAGCCATTGTTTGCTACAAATAATTAATTGAATGCGGCCATCGGTGACGCAGCCTTATTCAGGAAGCAGGAAATGCATGAAAGCATCTATTAAAAATATAGAACAGACCATCGCTTCGGAGCAGTATCGTCCTGCTTTGAGTGGGGAATACCAAGAGTTGTTTCAGCGACTTACCCGGCGCTTAGAAGACACGTTGCCCATGAACAGAGCTCGAATTATCAGTGACGAGCTTCGGCGTGTTTCTGAAACTGCACGAGAAGCCGACCTTGACTACCAAAAATATATGGCGGCCCTGAGTGTATTGGTAGATCTTTCCCTTCAAGGTTGGATTTTTGATTTTCAGGATCATCAGCTTACCTTGAGAATGGAAAACGATAACATTGATGATAAAGAGAAAATACGCTATAGACTTAGCGCAGAGCGCAATGCGCAATTTAAAAGTGATAGTGTCGCACGCTTCATTAAGTACATGGAGGCCGAGCGGAATTATAACGGTACTCCAGTATCGGTTAAATGCTTGATTGGAAATAGAGATGCGCTCATCCTTGCAATTAGAACGGGGCGTCAGGTCTGTGCACCATATATTCAAATGGTTACAGGCAGCAGAGATGAGTTCACAGGCTTTAAGCTTTCAGACATTTGGAGATATTTCCGCTACACGTGGTCCATCCCCTATAAGACAATGCCCGGGAGAAACATATACTATCTTGTTAGAGACAGCTTGCAGCCATATCACCCGATCATTGGCATTTTTGCTTTGGGTAATTCCGTCCTTAATCTGACTGTTCGAGATGATGATATTGGTTGGACAATTGAGGCAATCAAGGCAGAAATGTCAAAACGAGTTCACACAGAATACTGTGAGCAAACTGTAAGCGGAACTGATGGAAAAAGAGTTAAGGTAAAAATTCAAGCCCCAATTGAAACCGAGGAGGAATACCTACAGCGCAGGTATGCTTATGCAGAACGCCTTTTCCCGCTTCTTGTCAAAAATGTCAATTCAGCGATTTCGGAAATCTATACCGGTGATCTTGGCTATTATAAACAAACCAAGTATCCCCGTCAGGAGCAGGTCGATGAGCTTTATGCCATAGCTGCAGAGTATTCCGAAAGGTCAATAAACAACAGAAACAACGAGACGTCTCCGGATTGGCGGGAGGAAGCAAAGAGTAATCTATTTAAGCGTAAGCGTGCGTCTGAATTGGCCAAGCTCTTGGAAGCAAAAATAGCATTTAACAATGCCGTCGGGCAAAGTAACGAAGACAAGCTCCTATCTCTTCTTGCATCTGAGAGCGGACGCAAAGCAATTCATACTGCGCTGATAGCTAACAGAAAATGCAAAATTGGCTCAAGCATGATGGACATTATCGTTTGCGGCTCCATCCCGCCATATAATCACCTCTTAGGCGGTAAGCTTGTAAGCATTCTGGCTTGCAGCCCTAGAGTGATCAGTGATTATACTCACCGTTATGAGGGGCAAATCAGCGAAATCGCTTCTCGAATGAAGGGCGAACAGGTGATCCGCGACAGCCGCCTAGTCTACCTAGGCACTACCAGTCTATATGCTGTCGGAAGCAGCCAGTACAATCGTATAAAGGTACCATTAGGCAACGGCAGATTACTCGAGTTTCGCAAAATGGGAGTGACGGAGGGCTATGGTACCGTGTTTTTTTCAAGGGAAACCACCGCTCTTTTCTCTAGAATTCTTGAACTGCAGGATGGCGGGAAGCGAATTAATCATGTTTTTGGTGAGGGGACAAGCCCGCGCTTTCGGATGATCAGCAGAGGCCTAAGCTCTATTGGAATCCGCGCTGACGCATTTCTTAAGCATTACTCTTCTCGTATTGTATATTCTATCGATCTTGCCAAGAACACGAAGGAGTATTTGATGGGCTATACAAATGCTGTAGATTATGGCTTTAACCCTGACTGTGAGAAGGATATCGCCCATGGAACACAGGCATTGATTGATTATTGGTATAATCGTTGGCTGATGAAGCGATTAACAACGGTGGATATTGTTCAGCGACTGAACGACTTTGCTATCCCGTACAAGAAAAACTATATCCTGTTAAACACCTCGATGGCAAATCGGGCGGTTGCGGACAGCATTAAGAGGCGTCGTTTTTCTTTTTTGGGAAGAAGAGAAACGATCTATACTGAGCACTATGTTGGAGGCTATAAGAGTGATATTTATATTCAAGATACAAATACGATAATAGAAGTAAAAAGCGTGCTTTCAACAGAAAAATGTGCTTTGTTTCCTACGGTCTTCTCTGAAAGAGCTCTGAAGCAGCTTGAAAAACTGCGCGATTTGCTTTCCTTGGGCTACCGTGTGCATTACAGTATTATTTCCCTTAATCCGTATGTAAATAGCATTTATTTCGTTTCAGACGCACAGTTTACGCCCTTGCTCAAATCATGTATTGATCTTGGAATGACGATTTCTGCGTTTTCATGCAGGATAGATGACAATAGAGTATGCATAGATAAGAGGCTACAGATTCTTTTGCCTTGATTAATTTGGCATTCCTCTAATTAAGGAAAACCGCCGATTTGGTAAATTTAGGTCTTCACATAAGAGGACAGTCTGTTGGCCATAGCACTATAAAGAATCGTCAAGTGCGATTTAGTCAAGTATGATTCGGCAAATCGTATGTGACTATTTTCCTGTCAAATCTGCAACTCTGTTTTTCGCATATTGGGCTTTTCCTTCGGTTTGCGTTATTATGTGGATGATGATAAAAACCCATACGGCGAGCGTGAAGGAGGAAGAATATGTACAACAGATTTGCAGAAATGCGCAGGCGGTATCTGTGCGAGCACAGGGACGGCATCTACACGGGAATGCTGCTGACCGGCAAGCAGGACGATCATCTCAAGGAAATCGGCGACACAGCACAGGAGATGTTCGATCGGTTGGTCGCGCAGATGAAGAAAGCCGAAGGTGTCACTGAGCGGCTGAAGGCTGAGAATCAAATGGAATGGGTGGGACGGATGAACAGCATCCGCAGCCGTGCGGAGGAAATCATCCTTTATGAGCTGGTTTATTGCTGAGGTGTGGTGATGTTCAAGTATAGAAGAAATCGAGTGTTAGCACTCTACGCCGGCGAGCGACGGCTGCTGACAACGGCCCTGTTGTCCTTTCGGAACAAGCTGATAGCAAGCGGCAAGCCCACCGAGGATATCAATGATCTGCTGATCCGGCTGCTGCGGTAAAAAAGAATACGAGAAATAAGCGTCTGCTTCTGAAAAGAGGCAGACGCTTATTTTTATGGCATCAATTTTGCTGCCACACTGCTGGAGCTGTAATGGACATGGCATCAATTTTGCTGCCAAAGACGAAAAATGGCTCCAATTCGGAGCCACAAGCAGTCCCGCACATGAAAATGGCTCCGATTTGGAGCCAAAACAAAAGAATTTTTCAGGGGGGTTAATTTTTGCCCGTTTTCGTTGCCTACCAAGTGAGGGGATAAATATACTTTTATGGAGGTATCACCATGAACA
>CALDMA010000121.1 GCA_937915075.1 uncultured Oscillospiraceae bacterium | reverse complement strand
TGCTTCTTTGTTCTTCGTTGTTTAATTTACAAGGTACACGCTCCAACCGCGGAACGAATTTTAGGTTACCACATCTTTCCGACCTTGTCAACACTTTTTTTGTGTTTCTGCAATTTTTCTTCACTCGCGACAGAGGAAGGAAAACCGTTGTCGGAAAGCCGTCCGCTTTTCGCGAACAGGTCGTATCTTAGCACGCCGCCGGAGCTTTTGCAAGTCTTAATTTTGCATTTTTCGTTTTTCGGTCAAACCGCACAATCAAATCCGCTTATATCCGTCATAACTATCAAAAATAGTAGAGGGAGGCGGGCAATGCCCTCCTCCCTCCGGATATTCGACGGCTTTAGCCGTTGCAGCCGACGCCGAGCATCTGGCACAGCAGCGCAAGCAGAGCAGCACAATTCATAGCGCGTGAGCCTCCTTATCGGTAGTTTCGTCTTGATCAAGGACGTCGTTTATGATACCGCGCAGACGGGCAGAATGCAAATGCAATGTCTTCCAGCGTTTTTTCTTGTCAGGAAAAGCGCCGCGTGCTATACTATATATTTATTATGAGACCCGCCATTTCATCGACTGCCAAAGGAGCGAAGAGATGAATCCCAAACACACCTTAAAGGACTATGCCGACGCGCTCACGCGCGCCGGACTTCTGACCGCAAGTACGCTGACGCCCGCCGCGGAGGGAACCGCCATCGACTGTCTGAGCTACGACACGCGCAGCCTGCACGGCGCCTCGCTGTTTCTCTGCAAGGGGGCGCACTTCAAAGCGGAATACCTTTCTGCGGCGCTCGCGCAGGGCGCGGCCGCCTACGTCGCCGAAAAGCCCTACCCTGCGGACGCACCGTATCTGCTTGTGAGCGACATCCGCTATGCGATGGTCGTGCTCGGCCAGCTCTTCTACGACCATGTGACCGACAAGCTCACGAGCGTCGGCATCACGGGCACCAAGGGCAAGAGCACGACCGCCTACTACGTCCGCTCCATTCTCAATGACTGGCTCACGAGCGAGGGGAAGCCCCCATGCGCCATCCTCTCGTCCATCGACAATTACGACGGCGTCATCACCGAGGAGTCGCACATCACGACGCCCGAGGTGCTGGAGCTTTATCAGCATTTTCAGAACGCATACGATTCCGGTATTTCCCATCTGGTGATGGAGGTCTCGTCGCAGGCGCTCAAGGTCGGGCGCGTGCGCGGCATGACCTTTGATGTGGGCGCGTTTTTGAACATCGGCACCGATCACATCAGCCCCATCGAACACCCGGATTTCGCGGATTATTACGTCTCGAAGCTGAAGCTCTTTGACAGCTGCCGCGTCGGCTGCGTCAACACCGACGCCGACCACGCCGCGGAGACCGTCGCCCACGCGAGATCGAGCGGCTGTGAGCTCATCACCTTCGGCAGCCACGCGAGCGACACGGTCTTTTGCGAACGGGTCGAAAAGCGTGCCGACGGGCTGTACTTCACCGTGCGCTCGCCGAGGTACAACGGTGAATTTTCCATCACGATGCCGGGTCTGTTCAACGTATCCAACGCGCTCGCGGCGATGGCGATCTCTATGGCGCTCGGCGTGCCGGAGGAATTTGTCCGCTCGGGTCTGCGCAAGGCGCGGGCGAACGGACGGATGCAGGTCTACGAGAGCCGCGACAAAAGGGTGACCGTCATCGTGGACTACGCGCACAACCGCATGAGCTTCGACGCGCTCTACCGCTCAACAAAGGTAGAGTACCCCGGCAAGGAGATGATCTCCGTGTTCGGCTGCCCCGGCTCGCACGCGCTCCAGCGTCGCCGCGACCTCGGCGAGCTGAGCGGCGAAAACTGCGCCTTTGTCTACATCACGGAGGAGGACTCCGGCGAGGAGCCGTTTGCGCAGATCGCCGCCGACATCGAAAAACACGTCAAATGCCCGCACCTCGTCTGCGAGGACCGCGCCGAATGCATCCGCCGCGCCATTCTCGACCATCCCGAGCCGCACGTCATCCTGCTCACGGGCAAGGGCGAGGAGACGACCATGAAGCGCGGCAGAGATTTCATCCCCTTCCCGAGCGATGTGGAGCTGACCCTCAAATACCTGGCGGAATATGACGAAAAGGAAGCGAAGGCATGAAGAAAAAGGACTTTCTGCCCATCATTCTCGGCAGCGACGAGAACGCCTACGGCACGGCACGCCTCTTCCGCGAGGCGTACCCCGAGGTCATGCCGCTGCTCGTGTGCACCGCGCAGCTCATTCCCACGCGGCACTCGCGTCTCTTTGACTGCCGCATCATCGCCGGCTTCGAGCGCGAGGAGGTATTCCCCGACGCGCTGCTCGGTGTGCTGCGCGAGTGCTCCAGGGACTACGAAAAACTGCTCGTCATCCCCTGCTCGGACTATTACACCGGCCTGCTCTGCCGCCATTACGACCGCTTCGAGGGACTGATCGCGAACCGCTTCATCTCCGAGCAGCTGCTCGAGACCTTCGACACCAAGGATCGGTTCTACGCGCTCTGCGAGCAGTACGGTCTGGACTATCCCAAGACCGTCATCGCCGCGCCCGACGAGCGCATCGAGGTCGCCGACCGCGAGAGCGTCGTCGACCGTCTGCCGTTCGACTTCCCCATCGTCGTCAAGCCGGAAAATTCCAACGCGCTCGACTACCTGCGCTGCCATTTTGAGGGGCAGAAGAAGGTCTTTTTCTTTGATACCAAAGAGGAATACCTCACGATGGTGCGCAGCATGAACGGCTCCGGCTACCGCGGCAAGCTCATCCTTCAGGAGTTTATTCCCGGCGGAGACGACGCCATGCGCGTGCTCAACAGCTACTCCGACACGGACGGAACGGTGCGTGCGATGTGCCTCGGCCAGCCGGTGCTCGAATACTACGACCCCAAGAGCGTCGGCAACTACGCCGCCATCCTCTCGCGCGGCGACACGCTGCTCTACGATAAAATGCAGCGGTTTTTGCAGGCCATCGGCTACGTCGGCTTCTCCAACATCGACATGAAGTACGACAGCCGCACCGGGCGCTATGTGCTCTTTGAGATCAACCCGCGGCTGGGCCGCTCGAGCTTCTTCTGCCGCGCGGCGGGCATTAACATGATGAAGCTGCTCACCGAGGACGTGGTCTATGGCCGCCGCGGGAAGTGCATCTACAACGAAACGACCGCACTGTGGTCCAACGTTCCGCGCGGCATCCTGACAAAATACGTTACCTCTCCCGCCCTGCGCGAGGAGATGAAGCAATACAAAGCCCTGCACACGCTCTGGTGCGGCGGCGATCTTGCCCCCGCGCGCGTGTACCGGCTGGCAAGGTATTACGCCGCGCAGTACAAAAACTTCGCGCGCTACTATTTTGATAAGAGCAAAGAGAAATGACGCAAAAGCGCCGGCCATTGGCCGGCGCTTTTCTTATTTCACAATGCCGTACAGCTCCCGCAGGTTGTGTATCTCGTAGTCCACGCGGAGCGCTTCGGGCTTTGGCACCCGCTTCGGATTGTACCAGCAGCACGCAAGTCCATAGTAGTTCGCGCCCTGAATGTCGCTCGTGAGTGAATCGCCGATGACCAGGCAGTTCTCCCGCGTAATGCCGTCGATGTGAGCGAACACATAGTCAAAGTATTCCACGGACGGCTTCGCCGCGCCCGCGGTCTCGGAGATGAACGCCTCCTCCACATACGGCGCGAGCGCCGAGCGTCCCAGCCGCCCGCGCTGTACGGCTTCGACCGCATTGGTGATGAGATAGATGCGGTGCGTTTTCTTCAGTTCAGCCACGACCTCCGCCGCGTGAGGCATAAGATAGGTCGAATTGCTCAGGCACTCCAAATGAACACGGTTGCAGTCCGCCGGGTCAATGCCTCCGATGCCCTCGGCGGCAAAGAAAGCGCGGAAACGCTCGAGCACCGTCTCATCCTTTGTCAGCTCACCGCGATCAAAGCGCTCCCACGTCGCGTTGTTGACGGTTTCAAAGCGCTCAAAAAAATCCTGCGCATCGGGCAGTCCAAAGGTCTCGCACACAGCGCGGAAGGCGTGCCGGTTCGCCTCATCGAAGCAAAAGAGCGTGTTGTCAGCGTCGAAGAGCAGATAGGGATAACGTGTCATAGCCGGGTCTCCTTTGATTTTTTGCCATGATACCACACTCTTTTGCGTTTCGTAATCAAATTTCCCCCGCCGCGCGCATAGAGTAAGAGGAATGGAAAGGGGGACGCCTATGAAAAAAACGATCGCCGTGCTCGGCGGGGACCGGCGCATGGCGCTGCTCGCGCGTCTGCTCGCGGAGGACGGCCATCCGGTGCGGACGTGGGGCCTGCGCGGCTTCGGCATGGAGGACACGGCGTTGGAGGAAGCAGCGCAAGCCGATCGCGTCGTGCTGCCCGTGCCGCTCTCGCGCGGAAAAAATCTCAACTGCACCGCTGCGGCGCTTCCGCTGTGCGGATTATTCGCGCTGCTGCGTCCGGAGCAGCGCCTTTACGCCGGCGGCGTGAAGGCCGCCGACCGCGAGGCTGCGGCGGAATTCGGCCTGACGCTGACCGACTACCTCTCACGTGAGGAGCTGGCGGTGCGCAACGGCGTGCCGACGGCGGAGGGCGCCATCGAGGCGGCGATGGCCGCGACGGACGTGACGCTCTGCGGCACGCCGTGTCTTGTCATCGGCTTCGGGCGCATCGGCAAGCTGCTTGCCCACCGTCTGCGTGGGCTGGGCGCAGAGGTCACGGTCAGCGCGCGGCGGCTGGACGATCTCGCGTGGATCGACGCCTTCGGCTACCGCGGTCTTCGCACGAACCGTCTCGCCGGACGGCTCGGGAGCTTTCGCGTCGTCTTCAACACCGTGCCGCACATCGTGCTCACGGAGGAGCTGCTGCGCGAGCTGCCGCGGGAGTGCGTGCTGCTCGAGCTGGCCTCACAGCCCGGCTTCGACCGCGAAGCGGCGGAGGCGTTGGGGCTGAAGTGTATCGCCGCGCCGGGGCTTCCCGGCAAGGCCGCGCCGGAGACCGCGGCGCGCGCCATCAAGCTGACCTTGGAAAAAATATGGGAGGAAGAAGCATGAGAACCGAACGCATCGGATTTGCCCTCTGCGGCTCATTCTGCAATCACCCGAAAATTTTGATGCTCTTTGAGGAAATGGCCGAGAGCTTCGAGCTGATCCCCATTCTCTCCGAAAACACGGCGCGGTACGACACCCGCTTCGGGCTGGCCGACGATCTCATCGCGCGCGTGGAGCGCGCGGCGGGGCGTCCCGCCATCCGCACCATCGTGGAGGCCGAGCCGTTCGGTCCGCAGGATCTTGCCGACGTCCTCGTCATCGCGCCCTGTACAGGCAACACCCTTGCCAAGCTCGCCCACGGCGTCACCGACGGGCCGGTGACGATGGCGGCAAAATCCCATCTGCGCAACGGCAAGCCCGTGGTCGTCGCGCTGGCGACGAACGACGGTCTGAGCGCGAGCGCGCCGAATCTCGCCGCTCTCCTCAACCGGAAGAACTACTACTTCGTTCCCTTCGGGCAGGACGATCCGCAGGGTAAGCCCACCTCGCTCATCGCCGACTTTTCGCAGCTCGTGCCGACCGTCGACGCGGCGCTGCGCGGCGTGCAGCTCCAGCCGCTGCTGGTAAAATAGGCGCAAAAAACGACCGCTCATGCGGTCGTTTTTTCATTCCTGTAAAAGGCTCAGATAGTCCGCGACGCTGCCGAGCACAAACGTCGGCTGCACCGCGCTGCCGGCCAGATCCGCCTCCTTCGTCTCGCCCGAGAGGACGAGCACCGTGTCGATGCCCGCGTTCACGCCGCAGGCAATGTCGGTGTAGAGCCGGTCGCCGAGCAGCACCGTCTCCTCGGCGGAAAAGCCGCCGAGCGCCATCGCAAGGCGCGCCATATCGGGCCTCGGCTTGCCGATGACATAGGGCCGCCGTCCGGTCGCGCGGAAGAGCATCTCGCATACGCTGCCGCAGTCCGGCACAAAGCCGTACCATGTCGGGCAGACCCAGTCGGGATTGGTGGCAAGATAGTCCACGCCGCGGTTCAGGAGGATGCAGGCGTCCTCTAACTTCTGAAAGGTCAGCTCGGTGTCGAAGCCCATCACGAAGGCGTCCACCGCCGCATCGCGGTCGTCCGTCAGGCGCAGTCCCGCCTGCGTGAGCTGCCGCTTCATCGACTGCGTGCCGCAGACGTAGAGGAGCTTTTCCGCCATGCCCTGCGTGTGCAGATGCGCGATGAGCGCGTCCACGCTCGTGAGGAAGTCGGAGGTCTCCGCCTCCACGCCGAGGCGGCGCAGCTTCTCCACATAGCTCTCCGCCCCGCGGGAGGAGTTATTCGTCAGAAAGCGGTACGTTCCGCCGCGCGAGCGGATCGCGCGCAGGAAGTCCGCCGTGCCGTCAAAGAGGCGCTCGTCCAGATAGAGCGTCCCGTCCAGATCGAGCAGGAAGAGCCGCTTGGCGCGGAGCCGTGCAAGGTCGGGCATGGCTCAGGCCTTCTTTTTGCCGTCGACGGCGATGAAGAAGAAGGAGCTGACGGCCAGCAGGAACGGATAGAACAGATTCGGAATGATCTCAAACGCGGAGACCTGATACCCCAGCTCGTGCGCCGCGGCGATGGCAACGAGCATCTGCGCGCCGTAGGGAATGATGCCCTGGAAGATGCAGGAGAAGGTATCGAGGATCGACGCCGCCTTGCGCGGCGTGATGCCGTATTCCTCGCTCATTTCCCTTGCGATGGGGTTCGCCATCACGATGGCGACGGTGTTGTTCGCGGTGGCAATGTCCATCGCGCCGACGAGCAGGCCCATGCCGATCTGTCCGCCGCGCTTGCCGCGGAACGCTTTTCTGATCCAGCCCAGCAGCGCCTCAAAGCCGCCGTACTCGCGGATGAGCGCGCAGATGGCGGAGACGAGGATGGCGACCATCGACGTTTCAAACATACCGGCGGCACCGCTGCCCATGTTCTCCAGCAGTGCCTTGACCGCAAGCACGCCCGTCTGTCCGGTCGCGCCGGTGGCAAGCACGATAACGGACCCGGACACAATGCCGATGAGCAGCACCACGAACACGTTGATGCCGACGATGCCGCCGATGAGCACCAGCACATAGGGGATGATCTGGATCAGGTGATAGCCGGGGATCTCCGCCGGGACAACGTCGGCGTTCAGCGTCAGCACGAGGATGAGCACGAGCGTCGCGAGCGCCGCGGGCAGAGCAATGTGGAAGTTTTCACGGAACTTGTCCTTCATCGCGCAGCCCTGTCCGTTGCAGGCGGCGATGGTGGTATCGGAAATGAAGCTCAAATTGTCGCCGAACATCGCTCCGCCCATGACCGAGCCGATGCACAGCGGCAGGGAATAGCCGCTTGCCGCGGCGATGGGGATGGCGATGGGCGTGATGAGCGTGATGGTTCCGACGCTCGTGCCCATGGCGGTGGAGACGAAGCAGCTGACGACAAACAGCACCGCCACGGCAAACTTGGACGGGATGATCGAGAGCATGAAATACGCCACGCTCTCCGCGCTCGAGCGGCCCACCACGCCGACGAAGATACCGGCGGCAAGGAAGATGAGCAGCATCGTCACGATGTTCTTATCGCCGATGCCCTGCCCCATCCGCGTGAGCTTGTCGTCAAAGCTCAGCGCGCGGTTCTGGCAGCACGCCACCAGCAGCGCAACAAGAAAAATAACTACGATAGGGATGGAATAAAAGCCCATCGGGATCTTGAGCACATACTCAAAGATAAGTCCCAGCCCCAGGTAAAGGAGCAGGAATACAAGGATCGGCAGCAGCGCTGCGGGATTTACTTTCTTCTGCATAGTGATTTTTCCTTCCTGATTTTCTCTCTTACATATTCTTAGCGCACCCGTGTGCGGAAACGGCGGCTCACTCCGCCCAGCGGAAGCTCTCACGGCCCGCGCCGAGCTGGAAATGGTATTTGACGATGCCGAGGTCCACATGGCTGTAGCTGCCGCCCCGGCTCTCCGCCCGAACGGTGTCGTCCGGCAGGAGCGTGAAGCGGAAGCGCTGCTGATTCATCGCCGTGGGCGCAAGCAGCGCGGCCTTGAGGCCGCGGCCGAACCACTCGGGCAGCGCGCGGTCGGCACGGTATACCTCGCGCATCGGACGGCTCTCGTGCGCCTCGCCCTGCTCGGCCCCATAGCCGAACGCGATCACACACACGAGCCGTTCGCCCGGTGCGAGCACATAGGTCCTGCGCGCAACCGCTTTTGAAAAGGTCAGGCCCACCCAACAGGTGTTGAGTCCCAGCGTCTGCGCGAGCAGCACAAGACGTTCACCGAACCAGCCGGCGCGCTCGTCAAGATCCTTTGCACGCTTTCCGGCAAGCACGATGTAGTTGCACACGCCGCGGAACTTCCCATAGTGCGCAAAAAAGCCCCGGAACGCCATCGGCTCATTCATCACGAGCTGAATATGCAGCCCGCCCTCGGCGTTGCACGCGCGGATCTCCGCGCGCAGCGCGTCCGCGATCGCCGGCTCGACCGGCTTTGTCAAATAGGTGCGCACGCTGTGGCGTGCGGCGATCGCCTCCTGCACGGTCATGGAATTTCCCTCCTATTCCAATTAACTGAATCTATATTGTATCACAGGAATTTTAGAAAGAACAGCCATATTTTGAACTTTTTTCAATTTTTTGCCCCTCGGGGCCGAAAAAAGGAGACCGCCGCGCCCGCGGCAGCCTCCTGCGTCAGTTTTTGGTGTTCGCCGCCGCTTTGACGGGCAGCACGAGCTGCATGGAAAAGATGCCGCCCCGCGCGCGGAACTCGCACAGTCCGCCGCGGCGCTCGGCGATCGTCTGGATGCTGCGGCAGCCGTAGCCGTGGCCCGCGCGGTCGGAGACCGGCAGGCCGCCGCGCAGAACAAGTCCCTCGGCGCAGGGATTCTGCACCTCGATGAGCAGCTTGCCCAGCCGCACGCCGCAGTAAAGCGTCACCCAGCGGTCCGTCTCCGATCGATCGGCCACAGCGCGCAGCGCGTTCTCCAGCGCGTTGGAGAGCACGGCGCACAGCTCGGTGTCGGAGACCGACAGCTCGCGCGGGAGCTTCGCGTCCACCTCCAGCCGGACACCCATGCGCTGCGCCTTTCCGGCGAAGGAGGAGCAGAGCAGGTTCACCAGCTCGTTGTCGCAGTAGCGCTTGGGCGTGATGCGCTCGATATCCGAGCGTACCTTGCGGATATATTCCTCCGCCTGCTGCGGCTTTCCCGCGGCCAGAAAACTGTCGATGGCGTTGAGATGGTGGCGCATATCATGCTGATAAACGGCGGTCTGCACCTCGGATTCATTGAGCATTGCGATACGCTCCTCCGACGAGGCGAGTCTTTGGGTCAGCGCCGCCTGCTCCGCCTCGATCTCGTGCTTCTCGCTCAAATTTCGATAAACACTCAGCAAAAGGAAATAGAATACGAAAACCTCCAGCGATGGGAAATAACGCACCAACCAACCGCCCGAGTCGATCAGCGAGGAAAAATCTACACCGAGCGCCGAGAACACATAAAGGTAATACAGAAACGGCACAACGGAAAATTGCAGGAAAAGCCGGTCGTCGCCATATTTGATCAGATAATTGAAGCCGCGCCGGAAAACAAACTGCACAAGCAGCAAAATAAGCGCATAGGAAATCAGGTTGCTCACGAGCAGCATCCACCGGCTGCTGCCAAAATGCCGCATGATAACATTACTCGCCACAATGGTCGGCGCAGTAAACGTGAAAGCCGAGAGGATCATGAACGCCATTTTGATCACGCTGCATTTTGTAATATACAAAAACAGCAGGAAAAACGGCAGATGCATCGTCAGCCACATCGCATGGCTGATATACTCTGAGCCCATGCGCTCACGAAGTACATGGTTGAATACCGCCAAGGCCAGGATCGCCAGCGGCACCAGCCACCGCTGCACCTTGGTCAGATCCCGAAAGTGGATATCCATCATGATCCACAAAAGCGCCCATACGAACAAAAGCAGCAGGGCCGGCGAAAATGTTGTAAGGCTCATCGTCTCACTCCTCCCTCCGCTCAAACAGCAGCTTCATGTAGTCCTTTTGAAGCTGCGGGTACAAAAGGCGTGAGACCGGCAGCTCGCGTCCCGAAAAGGTGCGCAGCCCGGCGGGCGAAAGCTCCTCGATCTGCAGCATATTGACAATGTAGGAGCGGTGGATGCGCATGAATTCCGGCCGCGTGAGGAGCGTGTCCTCGTATTCCTTCATCGAGCCGACGACCTCGCGCACCTGCCCGTCGGCAAGGTTGAAGTAAAGGTGCTTGCCGTTGACCTCCACATAGGTGAGCTGCGAAAACGGTACGCGCACGATGGCGCCGCCGGTGCGAAGCGTGAGCGCCTCCTGCGGGCGGCGCTCACGCAGCTCCAGCCGGTCAAGGATAGGATAAAGCGTCTTGGCGCGAATGGGCTTGAGCAAGTATTCCAGCGCCTGGACGCTGTAGCTTTCATAGGCGAAGCCGGGGGACGAGGTGAGGAAAATGATGTCCGCCGCCGTATCAAAGCCGCGGAGCTCACGCGCAGCGTCCATGCCGTTCAGCCCGGGCATCATGATGTCGAGCAGGTACAGCGTGAAGCGCTCATGGCGTGCCGCGTCCAGCAGCGCCGCCGCGCTGCGGAAGCTCTTCACACGCACGGGCGTGCCGCGATCCGTCTCCCACGCGCCGAGCAGCTCCGTCAGGTCTTTGAGCTCCTCCGTCTGGTCGTCGCAGACTGCGATGTACATTCCGCCGCCCCCTTTCCTCGCTTGCGTTTGTCTTATTGTAGCATACCATTCTTTTTCTTTCCAGCATTATCTCACATTTCAAGCCGCAAATCCATACATTTCAAGTCGACAGGGCTCCCCCGCCGGAGATTCCTGCTATACTGCAGAGAGCAAGCGATCCTCGTTCATCATTCAATTACAGGAGGGAAACATGAAAAAGAAACTGCTCAGCGCACTGCTCTGCCTCGCTCTGGCATTCACCCTGCTGCCGACCGCGGCCCTCGCCGCGCCGACAAGGCTCAAGAGCGTCGACCTTGTCATCGACCTGCCGAAGGCAGGCGACCCGAACGAGATGGAGACCGAGGTCACCGTAAAGTCCATGAAGAGCGGCAACGTCGACCTGCTGGCCAACGGCGCCACCGTTTGGTACACCGAGTGGGAGGGCGACGACGTCGAGACCGACGACGGCTTTTCCTTCCGCGCCGGCACGACCTACCTTGTCAACATCAAGCTGGCCTTTGACCCCGACAAGGGCTACTGCGCCAACTACAAAACGGTCAACGGCGAAAACGTCGTCGGCCCCGATACCTTCTCCGCCACCGTCAATGGCGTGCCCGCCACCATCCGCACCAGCGCCCAGTATTACCCCACCCTGCAGGTCAGCCTGACCCTTGAGGGCGAGCGCTATACCGAGGCGGAGAAGGCGGAGCTCAACGCCGATCTGACGCGGAAAACAGACCTTCTCCAGCAGGCCAGGCGGGCGATGGTGACGCCCCGCACGCAGACCGTGGCGGAGTCCAAGCAGCTTGAAAACTTCGTCACCGGCGTGACCGTCATGACCGACGCCAACCACGTTCTGGAGAACACCGACAGCATCCGCACCCTCATTTTGGACACTGATCAAAAGATAACGGGGGATGGAACGTGCTTTTTCATCTGCTACGCGAAATATCTGAAGGAGCTCTGGCTCAGCGATAAGGTGGATGTCTATCAGTTCATCCAGGCGATGGAAGACTACCTCTGGCTGCCCATCGCCGGCGTATACCGGTGGGAGAAGCAGAGCGACCTGCCCTTCTACACCGCCGAGACCGTGGTGTATATCCCCGAATCTGCCGTGCCCGCGCTCAAGGCAGCCCAGGCCCAGCATGGCTATAAGATCCCCTACACCATCAAGACCTACTCCGGCAATGACGTCTATGCCGCCCAGAAGGCGGGCGACGCCGCCGCGAAGGACAACTGGTGCACCGCCCACCAGTACAACCTGCAGATCCGGACGGCCGACCGTGTCTACACCTACGCGCAGGCCTGCCAATCTGCCCGGCGTTATTACTATTCCTGCGCCATCTGCGGCAAGTGCGAGTACAATGCAAAGCATGTCGCTCCCCATACCTCGGATACGGAGATCATGCTCAAGACAGAGAAGCTCGCCCACTCGGATAACGGCGAGTATCCCACGGCGGAGGCCTACATCGGCGTGAACGCCGCCGGAGAGCACGTCTACTGGCTCAGCTGCGAATACTGCGGCCACTCCTTCCGCTATCTCCAGCAGCATCTGACCGCGCGGGATGTTTACGCCTCCGGCGTGGATATGACCCTCGCAGAGTATCAGGCCGAGGCCAACGCCTCCCTGCAATGGGAGGAGGCGCAGGCGCTGAACACCACCGAGCTGTATCCCGGCACCTTCACGATGGCGCAGAAGTCCGCCGCCAAGACCAGCACCTGGGCCGAGAGCGATGTGAACCTTGCGCTCAACGACGATCTGCTCGATACCGCCCTGCTCGGCAGCGACTACACCAAGCCCATCAGCCGTCTGCAGTTCTGCTCCGTGGCGGTGCGTCTGGCGGAAACGCTGACCGGCAAGAGCATCACGCCCGCCGCTGCGAACACCTTCACCGACACGAACAACGCCTACGTCCTCAAGGCCTACGCCGCGGGCATCACCACCGGCACCTCGGCGACCACCTTCTCTCCCAACGCTACCCTGAACCGCCAGCAGATGGCGACCTTCCTCCGCCGCACGCTGCAGTATGTGGAGAAGAACTCCGACTACTCCTACACCAGCTACACCTCCAAGCTCGCCTCCTACACGGATAACGCGCAGGTGCAGAGCTGGGCGAAGGAAGCGATGGCGTTTATGAACGCGCTTGACCTCGTCAAGGGCACCACCGCCACCACGCTCAATCCCAACGGCACCTGCACCATCGAGCAGGCGGTCGCCGTGGCGGAGCGCAGCGTCTACGCCCACCAGATCGGCTGGTATCAGGCCGCGCCGGTGACCAACGTCTATAGCTACAACGACAGCACAGGGGAGCTCGAGCTCGAAGCCGGGAATTACACCTCTTTCGGCAGCACCAACGCCAGCCTCCACCCGGGCGATCTCGTTTGGATCACGGGCAAGCTGACCGGCGTGAGCGAGCTGCTCGCCGAAACCGGCGGCAGCGCAGCCGACTGTGTATACTCCGCCTATCTCCCCGGCATCAACCCGTACACCGGACAGACCATGTATCTCCACTACCGCGACCTTATCCCCGTCCGCGGGTAAACAGGCAAAACGACGCGCGGAGGCCAACGGCCTCCGCGCTTTCTTTTTCTCTTTGGCTTTCGGTCATTTCGGTGCAAATGCCCGACAGGGCTTGCGGGATGCGCCGCGGGATGGTATGATCAAGGCGGCACACCGTGCCCGCCTCTCCGCCGTCACGCCGCGGAGAGAGAACCGACAAAGCCGAGGAAGCACTATGGCATTGAAAAACAGCACCGACCGCGGCGCTTTGGAGCGCCTGCTACTCTCGCGCCTGCCGCGCAAGGAGATCAGCACGCTCGTGCAGAGCTACACGCAGCCCTACCGCGAGCTGATGAGCTACTACCGCTGCGCGATGATGGAGGTCGAGACCAAGTTCAACGTCCTCAACGAGGAGCTTTCGCTCCAGTATGACCGCAACCCCATCGAGAGCATCAAAACGCGCCTCAAGTCTCCCGAGAGCATTGCCGAAAAGCTCCAGCGCCGCGGCTTCCCGCTGACGGTGGAGAGCATCGAGGAAAATCTCAACGACATCGCCGGTGTGCGCGTCATCTGCTCCTTCCCGTCGGACATCTACCAGCTCGCCGACGCCTTTCTGAAGCAGGACGATATCACGCTCCTCCAGCGCAAGGACTACATCGCCGAGCCCAAGCCTAACGGCTACCGCAGCCTGCATCTCATCGTAGAAACGCCCATCTTCCTGCACGATCAAAAGCGCATGATGCGCGTCGAGGTGCAGTTCCGCACCATCTCCATGGACTGGTGGGCGAGCCTTGAGCACAAGATCCGCTACAAGAAGGACCTGCCGGAGCTCGACCACGTTAATCGCGAGCTGTTCGAGTGCGCGCAGATGAGCGCGCAGCTTGACGCGCGCATGGAAAAGCTGCAGCGTCTCGCCGAGACCGCCGCCGCGGAGCAGCACGCCGACAGCCGACGGGGCGAGCGCCGATCCGGCCCGCTCACGCGCTGAGCATCGGCCTCCGGCACCCCGGCATCAGCCCACGAGGTACGCCCAAAGCGGCAGCGTCAGCATGGAGAGCAGCGTTGTGAACACCACACAGCGCGTGGCAAACGGCGCGTCGCTGCCGTACTTCGCCGCGAAGATGGCGGCGGTCGCGCCCGCGGGCATTCCGGTCATGAGCACGCTCACGCCGAGCGCCGTCGGCTCAAGGCGCAGCAGCGTCCCGACGCCCAGCGCCGCCGCGGGCAGGAGCACGAGCCGCAGAACGCTGAACGCCGCCGTATCGCGATTGCAGATGCTCCTGAGCGGCACATCCACTAAAATGGTGCCGACGATGAACATGGTCAGCGCGGAGTTGCAGTTTCCGATGTACTTCACCGTGTTGAGCACGACAGATGGCAGCCGCACCTGCGTGATCATGCAGAGCAGTCCTAAATAGATGGCGACCAGGCAGGGGTGCGTCAGCACGTTTTTGACGACCTTGCGCTTGTCCACCGTCTCTCCCGCGACGAAGTACGTCGTGCCGACCGACCACATCACGATGCGCATGGGAATGAGGAAGATGGAGGTGTAGAGCACGCCGACCTCGCTGTAAATGCCTTCGGCGATGGGGTTGCCGAGAAAGCCGCTCATCGGCACGATGGTGCAGTATTGCAGCACCTTTTTCCGCTGCGCATCATAGCGGTTAAAAAGAAAGCGATTCAAGGCAAGACACAAA
>CALDMA010000120.1 GCA_937915075.1 uncultured Oscillospiraceae bacterium | reverse complement strand
CTCGTGCGCGAGGGCATCCCCGTGCGCGTGGAGAGCAACCGCTGAAGAGCGGAGCGAAAGGACGAAAACGATATGTCATACTGTGTCAACTGCGGCGTGGAGCTGGACCCCGGCGCGGCGCGCTGCCCGCTGTGCGGCACGCCCGCCTGGAAGCCGGACCCCGACGCGCCGAGCTATTTCCCAACCAAGCCCGCTGAGGTGCCGCCCGCCTCGCGCCGTGCGGCGGCCGCGCTGCTCACGGCGATGCTCACGTCGGTATCCCTGTGCTGCGGCGTGCTGAACCTGCTGTTGCCCACCGAGCGGCCCTGGTCGCTCTATGTCATCGGCGCGGCGGTAATGCTTTGGATCTGGTTCGTGCTGCCGATGCTCGCGCGGCGCATCCCCGTCTTCTTCCGCCTGACGGCAGACGTGGCCGCGGTCGGCGTGTACGTCTTTCTCATCTCCATCGACCTGAACGGCGGCGCATGGTTCCGCGGCCTTGCCCTGCCGATCCTCGGCTGGGCGTGCGTGCTGGTGTTCCTGTTGAGCTTCCTGCTGCGCGGCGGGCGGCGGTCGCGCCTCTCGGCGATCGCCATGTGCATCGGCACGGCGGGCCTGATGGCGCTGGGCGTGGAATACTGCGTGGACCGCTTTTTCCGCGCGGCGTGGCAGCCGACGTGGTCGCTCGTCATGGTGGTCATCTGCGTCGGGCTCATCATTCCGCTGCGCGTCGTGCGCCGCGTGCCCTCACTGCGCGAGGAGGCCCGCCGACGCTTCAATATGTGAGAAAAAAGGGAAGGCATGGCGCGCGCCATGCCTTC
The DNA here is from genome assembly GCA_937915075.1 of uncultured Oscillospiraceae bacterium. Taxonomy (GTDB): domain Bacteria; phylum Bacillota; class Clostridia; order Oscillospirales; family Oscillospiraceae; genus Hominicoprocola. The sequence continues at coordinate 14,120 of CALDMA010000120.1, read as the reverse complement.
CCTTTTCTGGTGCCGGTGGTGGGACTCGAACCCACACGGTGTCGCCACCAACGGATTTTGAGTCCGTCACGTCTACCATTCCATCACACCGGCGATAACAAAAGCTATTATAGAGGACCTCGTGCCGATTTGCAAGATAAATTTTCCGGCGAAAAGCGCAAAAGGGGACTACCCTTTTTATGCGGCTTGTGCTATGCTATATTCTGTATCGGTAGATCATGCCCAAAGCGGGACGAAGGAGGGAAAAGCATGGCGGACCATGGCGGAAGATTTGCCCGTGCGCTGGCGCTCGCGGCGCTTTGCCTGCTGCTCGGCGGCTGCGCGATGAACGTCTCGACCGACAAGCTCTACGCCCTGCCGAGCCTTCCCGCGGAGTACGCCTCGCTCGAAGCGGAGATCAACGCCCTGCTCTCCGACGGCGCGGAGCACGCCGCGCCCACCTCGGGCAGCAACCTCCAAAGCGTGCAGATGGTCGATCTCGACGGCGACGGCGTAGAGGAGGCGGTGGCCTTCTTCCGCAAGGCGACGGACGAGCGGCCCATGAAGATATACTTCTTCAAGTCCGACGGCGACCGCTACGAGCAGATGACGCTCATCGAGGGGACCGCCAGTTCGATCTACTCCATCGCGTACTACGACCTTGACGGCGACGGCCGCCGCGAGATCCTTGTCGGCTTCAAGAGCGGTACGGAGCTGCAGGTGCTCGCCGTTTACACCCTGCGCGGCAGCGAGCCGCTCAACCTGCTCACCACCGCCTACCTCCGCTACGCCGTGAGCGATCTCGACGGCGACGGCCGGCAGGAGCTGACGGTGCTCTACAGCGGCGAGGAGAACCGCTGCATGGCGGACTGCTACACCTGGGACGACCGCGAGCTGAGCTGCATCTCGACGCTCGAGCTGTCCTTCTCCGCGCCCGAGCTTTCGCGCGTGGCGGCGGGCGCTCTTTCGGACGGGCAGCAGGCGCTCTACGTCACCGGCGTGGCGGACAACAGCGTGGCGGCCTACGATATCCTGACCGTGAAAAACGGCGTTCTGCGCAACGTCGCGCAGAATACCGCCTCCTCCGCCGCGGACGGCGGCTTCCACTTCCTCTCGCTCTATCCGACCGACATCAGCGGCAGCGGCGTAACCGAGACCCCCGAGCGGGTCCCCTTCCCGCCGCTCGACGAGGAGAGCGAGACCTACTACCGCATCCTCTGGCGCGATTACGACAGCACGGGAAAGAGCGAGGTCGTGTGCCGCACCTTCCACAACGCCGCCGACGGCTGGAGCCTTATCCTGCCGGAGGCGTGGGACGATCAGGTGTCGCTCCTGCGCACCGGAACGCCCGATGAAAACGCTGTCATTTTCTTCTGCCGCGGCAGCGACGGACAGCTGCAGCCGTTTCTGGAGATCTGCGCCCTCACGGGCAGCGCCCGCGAGGAGCACGCCCGGCGCGGCGACCGCTTTGTGCTCGCCCGGCAGGTCGAAACCGTTTACACCGCCGAGCTCCTGCCCTGCGGCGACTGGGCCGGCGCGGTCGACGAGGAGACCGTGAAGGAGAGCTTCAGCCTGATCGTCGCCGAGTGGACGACGGGCGAAAACTGAGAAAGGAACCGAGATACGATGAAAAAAGTGTTGGTCCTGGAGGATGAATCCAGCATCCGCAGCTTTATCGTCATTAACCTTATCCGTGCCGGCTACGAGGTCGTGGAGGCCGAGACCGGCGAGGAGGCGCTGGAAAAGCTCAGCGAGAATCCCGATGTGCGCGTCACGCTGCTCGACATCATGCTGCCGGGCATTGACGGCTTTGAGGTCTGCCGCCGCGTGCGCGCAGCCTACCCGCACATCGGCATCATCATGCTCACCGCCCGCTCTCAGGAGATGGACAAGGTCACGGGCCTGATGACCGGCGCGGACGACTACGTCACCAAGCCCTTTTCCCCCGCCGAGCTGACCGCGCGCGTGGACGCGCTGCTGCGCCGCGCGGGCGACGCGCTGCTCGTCAGCGCCTCGGTCGGTGAGATCTCCCAGCCGCCGTTCCTGCTGAACATGACCGACCGCGTGGTGGAGAAAAACGGCAAGCGTCTCAAGCTCACGCAGCTCGAGTATCAGATCATGAAGCTCTTCATGGAGAATCCCGACAAGGCGCTCACCCGCGAGGAGATCCTTGACACGGTCTGGGGCCGCGGCTACTTCGGCGAGGTGAAGATCGTGGACGTCAACATCCGCCGCCTGCGGCTGAAGATCGAGGACGACGCGCAGGAGCCGCGCTACATCGCCACCGTCTGGGGCACGGGCTATAAGTGGAGCACGGACTGAGCAAGCAGAAAAGTTTTGAAACGGAAAGGAAGTGACCGCCATGCCCGCAAAGCGCGGCCTGCGCATCCGCGGCCTGCGTCAGCGCTGGCTCGTGAACGCCGTGCTGCCCATCGTTCTGGTGGTCATCGCCATCGTTACGGTCTACACCCTCGGCGTGCGCCGGACCTACTACAGCGCCATGCGCTCGGGCCTTGAGACCCGCGCCCGCGTCGCCGCCGACAATTTTTCGAGCTACGGCCTCAAAAGCTACAGCGAGTATTTCCGTTACGCCTCCATCACGGCGGAGACCTTTGAGGAAAAGGACCGGCTCGAGCTCCAGTTCATCAATGTCAACGGCCGCGTGCAGGTGTCGAGCTACGGCCTGACCGCCGGCACGCAGCCGGGAACGAGCGATGTGACCGAGGCCGTCGCCACGGGAAAGCCGGCGAGCTTCGAGGGCCTTGACCCGCAGACGGGGGAGAGGATCCTCTCCGTCTCCGCGCCGCTCCGGTTCAACGGCCGCGTGATCGGCGTGCTGCGCTATGTTACCGCGCTGCACGAAGCGGACCGCAGCGTGCTCGTCAGCATGGCGGTCGCCATCGGCGTCGCGCTGCTGTGCGTGGGCCTTGCCATCTTCTCCAACGCCATCTTCATCAACAACGTCGTCGAGCCGGTCGCCGTCGTGTCCGACGCCGCGCGGCGTATCTCCGCCGGCAGCTACGGCATCCTGATCGATAACCACTACCGCGACGAGCTGGGCGAGCTGGTGGACAACATCAACGATATGTCGCTCAAGATCTCGCAGTCCGAGAAGATCCAGCAGGAGTTTGTCTCCTCCGTCTCGCACGAGCTGCGCACGCCGCTCACCGCTATCAACGGCTGGGCGGAAACGCTCGCCGCCGATCCCGGCGCGAATCCGGAGCAGACGCAGCGCGGCCTCAACATCATTGTCAAGGAGTCCCGCCGTCTGACCACCATGGTCGAGGAGCTGCTGGACTTCACCCGGATGCAGGACGGGCGTTTCACCCTGCGCGTGGAGGAGACCGACCTGCTCGCCGAGCTGGAGGACGCCATCTTCACCTACCGCGAGATCTTCAGCCGGGAGGGCATCGAGCTGCGCTACGAGTGCGCGGACGATCTGCCTCCCATCATCGCCGACGGCGAGCGCATGAAGCAGGTCTTCTGCAACGTGCTCGACAACGCCGCCAAGCACGGCGGCAGCGGCAAGCGCATCGACGTGTCCGTGACCGCCGAGAACGGCAGCATGGTCATCCGCGTGCGCGACTTCGGCCCCGGCATCCCGGTCGAGGAGCTGCCCTACGTCAAGCAGAAATTCTACAAGGGCTCGTCCAAGGCGCGCGGCAGCGGCATCGGCCTCGCCGTGTGCGACGAGATCATGCGTCTGCACAACGGCGCGTTCGACATTGCCAATGCCCCGGGCGGCGGCGCGGTCGTGACCATGACGCTTCCGATGGGAAAATAAATTTTAGAACAACTGTTGCAATTTGACAAAAAGTATGATACCATCATGGCAAGGAGAAACCTACATGGCAAGGCAAAACCAGACAAAACCCAAATTCCGCACCTCCATCGGCGGTCAGGCGCTCATTGAGGGCATCCTTATGCGCGGGCCGGAAAAGCAGGCCATCGTCGTCCGCTCCAAGGAGGGGCTGGTCGAGAAGGTCGAGGAATTGAAGCTCATCCGCGACCGCTATCCCATTCTCGGCCTGCCTGTGCTCCGCGGAGCCGTGACCTTTGTGGACTCCATGGTCCGCGGCGTGAAGGCGCTGATGTACTCGGCGGATTTCTTCCCCGAGGAGGAGGGCGAGCCGTCGAAGCTCGACCAATGGCTTGAAAAGAAGCTCGGCAGCGAAAAGCTGCAGAAGCTCGTCGTGGCGCTGGCGGTCGTACTGTCGCTGGGCCTGACCGTCGGCCTTTTTATGATCCTGCCGACCTTCCTTGCGGGCCTGCTCGGGCGCTTCATCCCGAACGTGGTCGTACACAACCTCGTCGAATCCGTCATCAAGCTGCTGATCTTCTTCGGCTACCTGCTCCTGTGCTCGAAGCAGAAGGACATTCAGCGCGTGTTCCAGTACCACGGCGCGGAGCATAAGACGATCTTCTGCTACGAGGCGGGGCTGCCGCTGACGGTCGAAAACTGCCGCATCCAGCCGCGCCACCATCCGCGCTGCGGCACGAGCTTTCTGTTCGTGGTGGTCGTGGTGTCCATCCTTGTTTCGAGCGTGGTGTTCAGCTTCGTCGACTGGCGCAATACCTGGGTGCGCATCGCATTGCACCTGCTGCTGCTCGTGCCGGTCGTGGGCGTGACTTACGAATTCAACCGTTACGTCGGCGGGCACGACAATCCCGTGACGAACGCGCTGGCAAAGCCCGGCCTTTGGCTCCAGAACTTCACCACCAACGAGCCGGACGACAGTATGCTCGAAGTCGCCATCCGCGCGATGGAGCTGGTCATTCCCGAGCAGAAGGGCAAGGACGAGTGGTAAATGGCCATCAAGTACAACGACCTCTATATGGACCTGCGCAGGCGCCTGCGTGAGGCAGGCGCGGAGGACGCGACGCAGGCGGCGCGCGAGCTGGTCTGCACCGCGTCGGGCAAAACGAAAAACGAGCTTCTGCGCGACGGGCTGCTCTACGCCTCGCCCGAGGTCGAGCGCTCGGCGTATTCCCTGTGCGCACGGCATTTGGCGGGCGAGCCGGTGGCCTACCTCATCGGCGAATGGGAGTTTTACGGCCTGGGGCTGGACATTTCGCCCGCCGTGCTCATCCCGCGCCCCGACACCGAGGTGCTGGTGCAGACGGTCGTCCACGAGCTGGACTCCGGCGCGGACTGCCGCGTGCTCGACCTGTGCGCGGGCAGCGGCTGCATCGGTCTTGCCGTCGCCAGTCAGGTGCTGCGCAGCCGCGTGCTGCTCGGCGAGTGGGACGAGGAGGCGCTCAAGGTCTGCCGCCAGAACATCCGCCGCAACCAGCTCTCGGCCCGCGTGACGAGCCTGCGCGTGGACGCGCGCGAGAAGCCCTCGCGCCAGCTCGGCGAGTTCGACTGCATCGTTTCCAACCCGCCCTATATCCCCACGGCGGACATTGAAACGCTCGACGCTTCCGTGCGCGAGCACGAGCCGCGCCTCGCGCTCGACGGCGGCGCGGACGGACTGGACTTCTACCGCGTCATCGCGGATAAATGGCGCGACGCCCTCGCGCCGAACGGCCTCATGGCCTTCGAGGTCGGCATCGGGCAGGCGGACGAGGTGCTGCGCATCATGCGCGCGAACGGCTTCGGCGATATCCAGATCGTCAAGGATCTGCACGGTATCCCCCGCGTGGTCTACGGGCGGCTTTGCAAAGAGATCTGAGTAAAAATTTTAAGATACAGAAGCAGAAACAGGAGGATGAACCAATGGCAGCAGAGAAAGTGACTAAGGCGGCGCCCACCGCGCCCAACGCCGACAAGAAGCGCGCCATCGAAACGGCGATGGCACAGATCGAAAAGCTCTATGGCAAGGGCTCCATCATGCGCTGCGGCGACGAGCAGGCCGCGAACGTGGAGTCCATCTCCACCGGCTCGCTGGCGCTCGACCTCGCGCTCGGCATCGGCGGACTGCCCAAGGGCCGCATCGTGGAGATCTACGGCCCCGAGTCCTCCGGCAAAACGACGCTCGCCCTGCATGTTCTCGCCCAGGCGCAGAAGGCGGGCGGCGAGGTCGCGTTCATCGATGCCGAGCACGCGCTCGACATCGGCTACGCCCGCGCCCTCGGCGTGAATGTGGAGGATATGCTCGTCTCCCAGCCGGATACCGGCGAGCAGGCGCTCGAGATCACCGAGGCGCTCGTGCGCTCCGGCGCGATCGACGTCATCGTGGTCGACTCCGTCGCCGCGCTCGTGCCGCGCGCGGAGATCGAGGGAGAGATGGGCGACAGCTTCGTCGGCCTTCACGCCCGCCTCATGTCGCAGGCGCTGCGCAAGCTCGCCGGCGCGATCAACAAGACGAACTGCATCGTCATTTTCATTAACCAGCTGCGTGAAAAGGTCGGCGTGATGTACGGCAACCCCGAGGTCACCACCGGCGGCCGCGCACTGAAATTCTACGCGAGCGTGCGCATCGACGTGCGTCGCATCGAAACGCTCAAAAACGGCAGCGAAATGATCGGCAACCGCACCCGCGCCAAGGTCGTGAAGAACAAGATGGCGCCCCCGTTCCGCGAGGCGGAGTTCGACATCATGTACGGCGAGGGCATCTCCATGCTCGGCGAGCTGATCGACCTCGGCGTCAAGCTCGACCTGGTGCAGAAAAGCGGCTCGTGGTACTCCATGGGCGAGACGCGCATCGGTCAGGGCCGTGATTCCGCCAAGCAGTATTTGCGCGACAACCCCGAGATCGCCGCGAAGCTCGAATCCGATATCCGCCGCGATTTCCACAAGCTCATGAGCAACCAGTCCAGGATCGCCGCCCGCGCCGCGGGCCGCGCTGTGGACGTCAGCGCCGACGATTTTGAGGGCTGATGAAGGTCGAGCGCATCGAACGATCGAAGCATAAGCAGGAGCGCGTTCTTGTGTATCTGGAGGGGGGAGACCTCCTCCGGATCACCGAGAGCGAGCTTCTGCGTTTCGGCTTATATGTGGGGCTGGACATTTCGCCCGAGACTGTGGTACAATTACAAAAAAGCGGCGCGCGCAGCGAAACGCGCGTGCGTGCCGCCAATATGATCTCCGCCCGCCCGCTTTCGAAAAAGGAGCTGACGCGCCGCCTCGTGCAGAAGGGCGCCGGGGCGGACGACGCTGGCGCGGCGGCGGAATATCTCGAGGAGATCGGCGCGCTGGACGACGCGGCTTACGCCGCCATGCTCGTGCGCCATTACAGCGCGCAGGGCTGCGGCCCCGCCCGCATCCGCGACGAGCTGTACCGCCGCGGCGTGCCGCGCGAGCTGTGGGACGCGGCGCTGGAAACAGCTCCCGACGCGCAGGAAACGCTTGCGCGCGTCATCGCGTCGAAAACGAGGGGGAAGCCCCTCAATGAAAAGGGTTATAAACGCTTGTCGGACGCTCTGCTGCGCCGCGGCTTTTCGTGGGGCGAAGTCAAGACCGCCCTGCGGACGGCGGGCGCGGCGCGGCCGGACGCGGACGATGGGCTGTGACCGAAAACGATTTTTGCCGCCGGCGCGCGGCGGACGGGAAGAGGACTATGGCATACAAACTTCACTTTATTTCGCTCGGCTGCGCGAAAAATATGGTCAACTGCGAGCAGATGATGGCGCTGTGCCGCGATGCCGGCATGGAGCTTTGTCCGTCGCCCGAGGGCTGCGACGCCGCGGTGGTCAACACCTGCGGCTTTCTCTCGAGCGCGAATGAGGAGGCCATCGAAAACATACTCGCCATGGCGGAGCTGAAAAAGGCCGGCAAGCTCAAGAAGATCCTGGTCACCGGCTGCATGACGCAGCGCTATCAGGGCGAGGTGGCAAAGGAGCTGCCCGAGGTGGACGGCATTCTCGGCACCGGCAGCTACAAGGACATCGTGGACGCGGTCGAGACCGTCATGGCCGGCGGCACCGTCAGCCGCTTTGACGATATCAACGCGCCGGTCGACGAGTTTGGCCGCGTGCTCACCACGCCGGGCCACTACGCCTTCCTGCGCATCGCGGAGGGCTGCGACAACTGGTGCGCCTTCTGCATCATCCCCAAGCTGCGCGGCAAATACCGCTCCCGCACGATGGAGCATGTTCTCGCCGAGGCAAAGCAGCTCGCCGATTCCGGCGTCAGGGAGCTCATCGTCATCGCGCAGGATATCACGCGCTACGGCATGGATTGGGACGGTAAGCCCCACCTGGCCGACCTTCTGGAGGAGCTTTGCAAGCTCGATTTCCACTGGATCCGCCTGCACTACCTCTATCCCGAGTGGATCGACGACCGCCTGATCGACGTGATCGCCCGCGAGGACAAGATCCTGAAATACCTCGATATTCCGCTCCAGCACTGCAACGATAAGATCCTCAAAAAGATGAACCGCCGCGGCGACAAGAAATACCTCTGCGCCCTGCTCGATAAGCTCCGCGAGCGCATCCCCGGTCTCGTGCTGCGCACGTCCATTATCGCGGGCCTGCCCGGCGAGGGCGAGGAGGAGTTCGACGAGCTGTGCGATTTCCTGCGCGAGCAGAAAATGCTGCGCGCGGGCGTGTTCCCCTATTCCCCCGAGGAGGGGACGCGCGCGGCGAAGATGGAGCGCGTCGACTCCGACGAGGCGGCCCGCCGCGCCGAGTTGATCGTGGACATCCAGAGCGAGATCATCGACGCGTGGAACGACGAACGCCAGGGCGACGTGATGGAGGTCCTCTGCGAGGGCTTCGACGGGCAATCCATGCTCTTCACCGGCCGCAGCTACGCCGAGTCGCCGGACATCGACGGGCGCATCTACTTCTCCGCCCCGCGCGACGTCGCGGCGGGCGAGTTCGTGCCCGTGCGCATCACCGGCACGATGGACGGCGAGCTGACCGGCGAGCTGGCCGAGGAATAAGACGCTCCGCGCGGACGCGGCAAAATAGCAAACACCGGCGCGCGAGCGCCTTGAAAGGACTGTTCACAGATGACGACTGCCAATAAGCTCACCCTTGCGCGGGTGGCGCTGATCCCCGTATTTCTTGTGATCCTGTATTTGGATTTCCCCTATGCGCGCTATGCCGCCTTCGGCGTGTTCGTGGCCGCGTGCCTCACGGATTTCGCGGACGGTTACATCGCCCGCCACTACAACCAGATCACGAATTTCGGCAAGTTCATGGACCCGCTGGCGGACAAGGTGCTTGTCATGGCGGCCATGTGCTACCTCGTCGAGATCGGGCAGATGCCCGGCTGGTGCCTTGCCATCGTGCTGCTGCGCGAGTTTGCGGTCTCCGGGATGCGGCTCGTCGCCGTCGAGCAGGGCCGCGTGATCGCCGCGGCGTGGTCCGGCAAGGTCAAAACGGCGTCGACCATGGTCTGCCTCTGCGCGATGCTGCTCAACATTTTCAGCGCGTACGCCTGGTTCGATCCCCTGTGCAATGCCGTCATCGTGCTGACCACCGCCTATTCCGGCATCGAGTATTTTGTCAAGAACATTGACGTGTTCCGCGAGCCGGACTGAAGCCAAGTTAATTTTGCTCTGAAAAGGAGTTTCTGTATGTACCTCTATAATTCCGCCACCCACAAAAAGGAAGAGCTCAGGACCCATACCCCGAACCACGTCGAGATGTACACCTGCGGCCCGACCGTCTATCACTTTGCCCACATCGGCAATCTGCGCAGCTACATCATGGAGGATGTGCTGGAAAAGTACCTCCGCTTCGCGGGTTACAGCGTCAACCGCGTTATGAACATCACCGACGTCGGCCACCTCACGAGCGACGCCGACGAGGGCGAGGACAAGATGCTCAAGGGCGCCAAGCGCGAGCACAAGTCCGTCATGGAGATCGCGCAGTTCTATACCGACGCCTTCTTTGCCGACTGCAAAAAGCTTCACATCAAGCGTCCTGACGTCGTGCAGCCCGCCACCGGCCTCATCGACGATTATATCAAGATCATCACCAAACTGCTCGACACAGGCTACGCCTACCTCGCCGGCGGCAACGTCTACTTTGACACGAGCAAGCTGAATCGCTACTATATCTTCAACGACCACAACGAGGAAGACCTCGCCGTGGGCGTCCGCGAGGGCGTGGAGGAGGATACGAACAAGAAGAATAAGAACGACTTCGTCCTCTGGTTCACCAAGTCCAAGTTCGAGGATCAGGCGCTCAAGTGGGATTCTCCCTGGGGCGTCGGCTATCCCGGCTGGCATATCGAGTGCTCCGGCATTTCCATGAAGTACAACGGCGAATACCTCGACCTGCACTGCGGCGGCGTGGACAATGCCTTCCCGCATCACACGAACGAGATCGCCCAGTCCGAAAGCTACCTCGGACACCCTTGGTGCCCCCACTGGTGCCATGTTGCCCACCTCAATACAACGGACGGCAAAATGAGTAAGTCCAAGGGCGAATTTCTGACCGTTTCCCTGCTCGAGCAGAAGGGCTATGACCCGCTGGCCTACCGCTTCTTCTGCCTGCAGAGCCACTACCGCAAGAGCCTCGTGTTCACCTGGGAGAATCTGGACAACGCTGCGCTTGCCTACAATAAGCTCCTCGCGAAGATCGCCAACCTCAAGGACGAGGGCGGCGTGGACGAGGCCGTGCGCGCCGAGTACCGCGCGAAATTCTCCAAGGAGATGGACAATGACCTCAACACCGCCATGGGCGTCACCGTGCTCTACGATGTGCTCAAGGCCAAGACGAGCGGTGCGACCAAGCTTGCGATCATCGCCGACCTCGACGAGGTCCTGAGCCTTGACCTCATCGCCAAGGCCGCCGCGCTGCGCGAGAAGAACGCCGCGACCGCCGCGCAGAGCGCGTGCGCGTTCACCGTCGTCGCCGAGGACGGTACGCCGGACGAGGCCGTCGAGGCGCTGATCCGCCAGCGTGCCGACGCCAAGAAGGCGAAGAACTTCGCCGAGGCCGACCGCATCCGCGATGAGCTGAAGGCACAGGGCATCGAGGTGACCGATGTGCCGAACGGCGCGAAGTGGAAGCGGGTATAACGAATGATCAAAGGGGGTATTCTCTACCGTAGAGAATACCCCCTTTGGAACCCCAAGAGAGCGCAAGGGCTGCGTCCTTGATCTGCCATTGTAAGCCTTGCAATAGGACAACTGCACGCGCTGCGCAAAGGAGTGCGTGCAGCTTCTTGTTGCGGCTTTCGATTTGCCGCTCTCCTTGCGGCCGCTGCCGCTCTGCGGCGGGGTAACAGAGATTTTTAATGACGATCAAGAAATTTGCAGAGCTTAAAAATCAGCCAAAATGGACCGAACACAAGCAGTCCAAGCAAGTTTTTCATAATACGGTCTCCTTTGATGCAAGGTCTTTACTCATAGTAGAAGCTGACGGAATAGCTGCTTTGTTGGATGATCGGGTTTGCATTTAAGATGTTTTTAATAAGTATTTCGGCATTTTCCTGCGCTTTCTCCAAAATGCCGTTGTCAAGAGCCCGCTGCTCCGTTGCCGTCTCGCTCTCTTTCTGAAATTTGCTTACATCGCTGACAGAAATGGGGTTGAAAAGGCCGTTGCTTTCGTCAAGCACCTCCATGCTGTCTTTGTCTACCGTATGGGACAGAATTTCCGCTTCCGGCAGATAGATGATAAGAGCTTTACTTGCAGCGTCGGCCTCTACACGAATATCCTCAATTTGGCGGATGCCTGCTTTGATACTGCCATCCCAGCGCATGACAAAGGATTTTGTTGTTAGAGGGATATTCCAACCAAATAGTTGCTTCGGATCGGAAAACTTGCCGGCATCGGTATATAGGTATTCGACCGTGGCCAGCTCGCCAATGGCTTGAATATCTTTCAGTACGATCTGCATATCAATTTCGGTCGATATTTCTTCCGCGGTAAAGGTGGCGTCGGCATAAACCTCCTCTACCGCCGCTTTTACCGCTTGGTCGATTTTGGCAGGTATTGTATTAGAACAGATTTTATAACCAAAAAATCCGCCGAGGAGAGAGACAGCGGCCAACGCTGCGATGTACCAACGCATAGTTTGACGGAAGAAGCGACCTGTTGTGCGGTGCGCATCTCTGTCGTGTGCTCGGTAGTCTGTGCCTTCTTCGGGAGGTGGGAGAAGTGCTGACCCGCTTTCGGGCTGCTTGGGTTCGTTTGTTTGTTCCATGATCAATTGGCTCCTTTCAAGTCTTTTGTGTGGAGCTTACGGGACAGCTCCAAAATCGTTCTTGTTTTTTTCGCGTGCCATCCGGTCACGAATCCGCTGAAATATTCTTTCTTTACTCAAATCCCCTCGGAGGGGAGGCGGCCCTCTCCGAGGGGTAGGTGAAAAACAAAAAACGCCGTGCAGGGCATAAGCCTACACAGCGAACGAAGAGAAAACCCTTCTGATGCAACACAAGCACTTGGGAAAAACAACAAAGCACCCCTTGCGCCAAGCGGTGAAATGTCGTATAATACCCATGCGGTGCGACCGTAAGGTCATTGTGTAGGTGCTGACTCACCTGCTCAGGCTTGCGGGTGCGCCAACACCCGTAAGCCGCCGCATTTTTGTTTTTCAAGCAGATTATAGCAATTTATTCCAGACAATGCAAGCGGTTTGGGGAAAAATGTCAAAAATAAGGGGCGATCGCCCCGTCACACAGGAGGGCATTGCCATGCGTAAGATTCTCGTCGTCATTGATATGCAGAACGACTTCATCGACGGCTCGCTCGGCACGAAGGAGGCGCAGCAGATCGTTCCGCGCGTTGTGGAGAAGATGAAGGAGTACGACCCGTGGAACCTCTATCTCACGCGCGACACGCACTACGAAAACTACCTCGACACGCAGGAGGGCCGCAACCTGCCCGTCGAGCACTGCATCGAGGGCACCCACGGCTGGCAGCTCAACGATGCGGTCGCCAAGGCTGCGGAGAAGGCAACCGTTATCGACAAGCCCACCTTCGGCTCCAACCGGCTCGCCGGTATTCTGATGACCGAGCGCGCGCAGGAGGCGCTGGAGATCGAGCTGGTCGGCCTCTGCACTGACATCTGCGTGGTGTCCAACGCGCTGCTGTTCAAAGCGGCGATGCCCGAAGCGCCCATCACCGTGGACGCGAGCTGCTGCGCCGGCGTCACGCCGGAGAGCCACCGCCACGCGCTCGAGACGATGAAGATGTGCCAGATCAAGGTCGTCAACGACTAAAGAAAAAAGGGAAGCGTCCCGCCTGCGGGACGCTTCCCTTTTTCAGCTCTCCATGTGCCTGCCGAGGAAGGAGGCGATGGTCTGCGCGAGCTTGTACTCCGTCTCGCCGACGTGGTTCTCGCCCTCGTTCTCCACAAACAGCACCAGCCCCAGCGCGTCGCCCTCGGAAATGATGGGCGCGGCGATGGCGGCGCAACAGCGGTCGAGCGTGTCGGTGACGTAGACGCTGCGCTCGCCGCCCTGTGCGCGGTAGATGGCGCGGTCCTCCATGATCTGCTCCAGCTCGCTGCTGATGCGCTTGCCGATCAGATCGCGCCGCGCGCTGCCCGCCGCGGCTACCACGCTGTCACGGTCCGTCACGGCGACGGTCAGGCCGGTGGTCTTGTTGAGTGTTTCGCAGATCTGCGCGGCAAATTCGTCCACGCCGCCCATGAGCGAGTATTTCTTGAAGATGACCTCGCCCTCCTTGCTCGTGTAGATCTCCAGCGGGTCGCCCTCGCGGATACGCATGGTGCGGCGGATCTCCTTGGGAATGACCACACGGCCAAGGTCGTCGATCCGGCGCACGATTCCGGTTGCTTTCATCTATGCCGATTCTCCTTTAACGTCGTTTTACTGGCCTTAGTCTTTGAAAATCGCGCCAGTTTATCCAAGGAACAAGCTGGAAGATTTTTGACAAAAAATGGTCCGCACCCATTTCGGATGCGGACCGCTTTTTTGCGGGAGCGTTTTGGGCTTACTTGTTGTACGCCCGATAAAGGAACGTCACGATCTGGCCGCGGGTGCAATCGTTGTCGGAGCCGAACAGGCCGCCGCCGATGCCCTCGGTCACGCCGTTGGCCGCTGCCCAGGCGACTGCCTCGGCAAAATAGCTGTCGGTCGGAACGTCGCCGAACTCCGCCTTGCCGGACTCCTTCGTGTTCAGGGCGCGGGCAAGGAACGTCACCGCCTGCGCTCTCGTGCAGGCCGCGTCGGGAGAGAAGCTGCCCTCGCCGGTGCCGGTGGTGATGCCGTTCTCAATCGCCCACGCGACCACCTTCTCATAGTAACTGCCGCTGGCCACGTCGGTCATGCCCG
>CALDMA010000119.1 GCA_937915075.1 uncultured Oscillospiraceae bacterium | reverse complement strand
ATGAAGCTGTTCAGTCTGGCGAGAGTGCTGGAGGCGGGAAGCGATGTATAGTCCATTCTGTAGGGGCGGGCGACTATGCCCGCCCGATGGATCACGCATCGACGAAAAGAGGGCGGACAGAGTCGTCCGCCCCTACAACGCACGAGGGGAGGTGCTTCCGATATGGGCAGTCTGACACTGGCATACCCGTCGATCGCGGGGAAGACGACGCAGGAGCAGCTGGAGAGCATGCGCAGGTATCTGTGCAGCGTGACCGAGCAGCTGAATCTGGCGGACTGGTCGGCGAAGGCGGCGCTGACGGAGATCTCACAGGCCATCGACGCGGACAGCCTCTCCGAGGCGGAGAAGAAAACGACGCTCTCGGGTTATGCAGCGCTGAAAGCGCTCATCATCAAGACGGCGGACTTCGCCGCAGCGAACTCGGAGACGTGGTCGACAAAGCTGTCCGGCAGCTATGTGGCCATCTCGGACTTCGGCAAGTATCTCGAGAAGACGCAGCTGACGATCGAGGGCAATTCCGTCGGCATCAAACAGCTGTATGACTACACGGCGGGCGTCAACAACCAGTTCTCGGTGAACTCGCAGCAGTACATCAAGACGGGGCTGCTCTACTACAAGGACGCCGTGCCGGTGTACGGCGTGGGCGTGGGGAACATCGAGACGACGGTGACGGACGGCGGCGAACGGGTCATCGACCAGACGAAGAACGAGCTGGTGACGGTGACGCCGGGCCGGGTGAGCTTCTGGCAGGACGGGCAGGAGGTCGCGTATTTAAGCGACAAGAAGCTGCACTTTCCGTCCGGGACGCTGGAGGCGGCGGGGGCGGTGCTGTCGGGGAAGATCACGGCGGCGGCCGACTCAGCCTTCGGGCCGTGGACGATCTCGGAAAGCAGCATTTTCCGCACGGCCAATGAATTTGGGGGCAGCGCGAGCATGTACTTCGGCACGAGCGGGCTTTCCATCAAGGACAAATTCAAGGTCGACGCGAACGGCAAGCTGACGTGCACGGGGGCGGAGATCGGCGGAACGATCAACGCGACGGACCTGAAGCTGGACGGCACGAGCATCCAGACGAAGCTCAAGCAGATCATGGATGAGATCAACATCATCAGCAACGGCCTGGAGATCGCGGGCACGAACTTCTCGAACGGCACGATCGGCGGCGCGGAGGGCAGTCTGCAGTTTACGTCCTCCAGCACGGCGGAATATGCGGTCGACCTGTCCGGCCCGGCGGTGCGTATCCGGTCGACGAGCGGCGCGGTATATCTGCAGAACGCGGCCGGGACGGCGAGCATGCAGATCCGGGCAAATGGAAGCATTGCATTCTCCGCGTCCGGCGGCATCACCGGTATCACGCCGGTATTCGGATAGGCAGGTGGTCTGAGTGGCAACGCTATCCGGCGCGTCGGGAACGCCGACGAGTATCACACTGACGATCTCCGGAATGTCGTCCACGACGACGTACAAGCGGAAATATGAATTTATCCTCGCGGGTGAGGTCAAGGCGACAGTGACGGACTCAGCCGCAGGCACGACGACGTTCAGCCGGATCATTACCGGGCTGACGCCGGACACGCTGTATATCTGCCGTGTGCGGATCTACAACAGCAGCACGGGCGGGCTGGTCTCGGAGGTGGGGCCGGTCAGCGTGCGGACGCTGGCGCAGTCGACCTCGCAGGCGACGGTCAGCATCCTCAACTATCTGGACAACCTGACGCAGCTGGCGAGCGGGTCCTTCAAAGGCGATGTCGGAGACACGTTTTATATCTCGGCTGCGGGCACGCAGTATCAGACGTACTCACAGCAGTACAATTTCCTGTACTTCCGGCTCTCGTCGCAGAACTACAACACGGAACATGGCGCGAGCTACCCGATCCCCATCCAGGAGGGACAGACCGTCAAGGTCTACTACCAGAGCAAGACCACGACGGTCCCGATCTACAACTACCTGGACGGGCAGCACACGCTGTCAGACGGGTCCGTCTCCGGGACGATCGGAAATACGTTCTTCCTGTCTATGTCCGGCACGCAGTACCAGACGTATTCGCAGGAGTATGAATTCCAGTATTTCCAGCTCGCGTCGGAAGGATACGCGACGAACCACGCGGCGACCGAAACGATCCCAATCACGAGCGGGCAGGCCGTGCGCGTGTATTACAAGACGAAGATCACGGCAGTCGCGCCGGTCATCAGCGGGGTCACGCTGACGAAGGACACGGCGACGGTCACATGGGATAAGAACGGCGGCGGGTATGGCAGCTGGACGATCTACTGGGGCAAGACGAGCTACACGGCCATCGGCTCGCAGTCAATCGGCAGCTCGCCGGTGACGGTCTCGGGACTGGACCCGGGCACGACGTATTATTTCTGGATCGTCAACAAGGCCGGGACGGATTCGAAGACGTCCAACACTGTATCCGGCGAGACGAAGGCGCAGATCGCGGCCTTCGCGTGGACAGGAGACGATGCGACATATATCCAAGCGGGAAAGGCTGTCACGTACCTGACGGCGGCGAGCTGGAACCGGCTGACGGCGAAGATCAACGAGGTCCGTACAGCCAGAGGCTACGGGAGCATTTCCTTCACCACGGCCTACGCAGGGCAGACGATCACGGCGGCCATCTACAACGAGGCGGCGAACGCCATCGGGAATCTGCCGGGCGCGGGAAGCGTCAGCACGGTATCGGCAGGGACGAAGCTGGAAGCGGCGTACTTTGCAAACAGCTATTCTGCGCTCAAGGAAGCGCTCAACCGGGCAATCAGCAGTTATAACGGATAGGAGGAGCTATGAACATCACAAAAGCAGTGGTACAGCTGCGGGGGCGGCTGATCGAGGCCATCAACGAGGCGGGACTGCCGCCGGTCGTCGTCGGCTTCGTGCTGGACGGGATCCAGAACGAGGTGGCAAGACTCACGGCAGAGGACCTGCGGAAGGAGGAAACGGACAATGCAGACAGAGAAAATGCAGCCGAACATGCGGAATGACCCGGTGAGCGGGCTGACGGCGCGGAAGGCCATCGGCGAAGAGCAGGCCAGAAGGGCCATGGACACGCTGTTAAAATACCGGCAGGGCAAGAGCGCGCTGGAGGCGCGGGTCATTGCGTCGGAAGACTGGTGGCGCATGCGCAGCTGGCAGCGGATCCAGAAGGGGAATCCGGAGGATGACAAGTGGACGTCGGCGTGGCTCTTCAACGTCATCATGGGCAAGCACGCGGATGCCATCGCGTCCTATCCGGCTCCGGCCATCCGCCCGCGGGAACCGGACGACCGGGAGGAGGCGGCGAAGCTTTCCTCGGTGCTGCCGGTCATTCTGGAGCAGAACGACTTCGAAGAGGTCTATTCGGACAGCCAGTGGACGAAGCTCAAGCAGGGCACGCTCATCTGGCATGTGAAGTGGGATCCATCGAAGCTGAACGGGCTCGGGGATATCTCGGTGCAGCCGGTGGATATTCTGTCTTTCTTCTGGGAGCCGGGCGTGCGGGATCTGCAGAAGTCGAAGAACATCTTCCTGACGGAGATGGTGGACAACGATCTTCTGATCGAGAAGTACCCGGAGCTGCAGGGGAAGCTCAACTCCAATCCGCAGGTCCAGCAGAAGTACAACACGGACGACGTCATCAACTTTGACAACAAGTCGATGGTGGTGGACTGGTATTACAAGAAATATCAGAACGGCCGGCAGGTGCTGCACTTTGCAAAGCTGGTGGGCGACACCATCCTGCAGGCGACGGAGAACGATACGGAGCAGCGATATGACACGCTGACCATGCCGGACGGCAGCATCGTGCAGCAGCCGGTCGGGAAGCCCATGGCGGAGTCGGGCCTGTATGACGACGGGGAATACCCGTTCGTGGTCGACGCGCTGTTCCCGGTGGAGGGAAGCATTGCGGGATACGGCTATATCGACATTGGCAAGTCGACGCAGGAGCAGATCGACCGGATGAACCAGGCGATCGTGAAGAACGCGATCATGACGGCGACGCCAAGGTGGTTCAAGCGGTCGGACGGGTCGGTCAATGAGCAGGAGTTCGCGGACTGGACGAAGCCGTTCGTGCATGTGGACGGGAATCTGGGACAGGACAGCCTGCAGCCGATCCAGGTCAACATGCTCAACAGCAATTATATCGCCATTCTGCAGAACAAGATCGAAGAACTCAAGTGGACGACAGGCAACACGGACGTGAATAACGGCGCGACGAGCTCGGGCGTGACGGCGGCCTCGGCCATTGCGGCGCTGCAGGAGGCGTCCGGCCGGAGCAGCAAGGACTCCACGAAGTCGGCGTACCGGGCCTACGCGCGGATGATCCGGATGGTCATTGAGCGCATCCGGCAGTTCTACGATCTGCCGCGGCAGTTCCGAATCATCGGGCAGCGCGGGGCGGAGCAGTTCGTGCAGTACAGCAACCAGGGCTTGCAGCCGCAGACGCTCTACGGCGCGAACGGACAGCCGGACGGGCTGCGGAAGCCGGTCTTTGACATTGAGGTATCGGCGCAGAAGGCGAGCGAGTACACGTCCATGGCGCAGAACGAGCTGGCGCTGCAGTTCTTCCAGCTGGGATTCTTCAATCCGCAGATGGTCGATCAGGCACTGGCGACGCTCGACATGATGGACTTTGACGGGAAGGACTCGATCATCCAGAAGATCCAGGAGAACGCGGACCTGCAGCAGAGGCTGGTCGAGTGGCAGCAGCTGGCGCTCGCACTGGCAGACCGGTATGACCCGGTCATGGGCGAGGGGCTGGCGCAGCAGATCCTGCAGGAGGGCGGACAGGCCGCTTCGCAGGCGAGCGCTGCGGCGGCGGAGAAGCCGGAGATCAACACCGGCGAGACGCAGGAGCCGAAGATCGTGGAGAATGCGCGCAAAAAGTCGGAAGAAAGCGCACAGCCGGGATAAGAACCGACGCGCAAGCTCGGCTTGTGCGTCGGAAAGGAAGAAATGATCTCAGAGGATAAGAGCCGCCGCTTGCGGCGGCCCGTTCCGGCGAGGTCATTTCTGACGTGATGGGGGTGAAATATAAAAGAGTTCGTGCTACGATGATTTTAGAATAAACGCCAGAAAGGAATTTACAGCATGGAAGGCGAATTCACGGGCGCAGGCGTTCAGACCATGGGCGCAGCTGACGTCGCCGGTCAGCAGAGCGGGCAGGAGGCAGCAGCGCAGGCGCAGGTGCAGCAGCAGCCGGCCAACGTCCCGGACGCTCAGGGACAGGGTACACAGGAAGAAACGTTTGACAGTCTGATCCGGGGCCGGTACAAGCAGGACTTTGATTCTGCAGTGCAGAAGGTCGTGAAGCAGCGCGTGCGCGGGCTGAACCAGTACAAGGGGCAGGCCGAGGCGATGGCGCCGATCATCGACCAGCTGGGCGCGCTCTACGGGATCGATACGTCGGACCCGCGGAAGACGGACTTCGCGGCACTGGCACAGCGCTTTTCCGCTGACGAGCGGCTTTACAGCGCGGAGGCCGTGGAGCGGGGAATGTCGGCGGACGCCCTCAAAAAGGAGTACGCCGGACGCGCCGAGAACACGGCCATGCGGCGACAGCTGCAGGAGTACCAGATGCGCGAGGCCTTCGCCGGGATCCAGGCAGACTTTGCCCGGGATGTGACGGCGCGGTACGGCGCGGACTTTGAGACCGAGATGCAGAACCCGGATTTTGCACGGCTCATGGGCGCGGGCGTGCCGCCGAAGACGGCCTATGAGGTCATCCACCAGCAGGAGATCGCACAGGCACAGGCGCAGCTGGTGGCGAATCAGGCGCGGGAGAACGTCATGCGGACCATCCAGGCGCAGGGCGCGCGGCCGCAGGAGATCGGCTCCGGCGCTGCGGGCGGAGAAAACGTCCCGATGAAAACACACTGGACACGCGCGGAGGTAGAGAACATGCGCCGCCGCGCAGCAAGAGGGGAGCGAGTGATCCCCTGAGAAAGGAGATAAGAAGCTATGTTTAAATCCAAAGTCGGATTTCAGTTTTTTGCTGACGCCGGTACGCTCGTCAACGCGACCGGCAACTATGTAAACGCAGGCACCGGCGCGGTGACGCAGTTCGACAGCGCAAACACGCTGGCGCCGACCATGAAGACGTTCTACGACACGCAGCTGCTCGAGAACGCGCGGCCGAACCTCGTGCATGCGCAGCTGGCAGGC
Source organism: uncultured Oscillospiraceae bacterium (assembly GCA_937915075.1). Classification (GTDB taxonomy): domain Bacteria; phylum Bacillota; class Clostridia; order Oscillospirales; family Oscillospiraceae; genus Hominicoprocola. The sequence continues at coordinate 8,745 of CALDMA010000119.1, read as the reverse complement.
CGGCAGACGCTGCCGCGCAACCACGGCAAGACCGTGGAGTGGCGCAAATGGAACACGCTGAAGGACGCGGAGGAGCTGACCGAAGGCGTCATCCCGACCGGCCAGAAGATGGGCCAGACCAGCACGACCGGCGCGATCAAGCAGATCGGCCTGTACGTGACGGTCTCTGATCAGCTCGAGCTGCACGCACTGGACAACGTCATTCTGGGCGCGACCGAAGAACTCGGCGCTTCCGCCGGCACGTCCATCGACAAGCGCGTGCGCGACGCGGTCGTGGCAGGCTCGAACGTGCAGTACTGCGACAAGGTATCGAGCGCAGGCGCGCATACGGCAGTCACGAGCCGCGCTGGCCTCGACCTGACGGCGAAGCTGACGCCGGACGAGGTCAACAAGGCCGTGACGACGCTGAAGAAGATGAAGGCCCCGAAGATCGACGGCAAGTACGTCGCGATCATCCATCCTTCGGTCGCGTATGATCTGCGGTCCTCGGACGCGTGGGTCGAGGCGCACAAGTATGCGGACGTCACGCCGCTGTTCTCGGGCGAGATCGGCGAGCTGCACGGCGTGCGGTTCGTCGAGACGACGGAAGCGAAGATCTTCAACAACTCGACCTGCCCGGTCAAGAGCGCGGCTGGTGACAGCGGTTCGCCTCCGGCGACCTACTACAGCGTGTACGCCACACTGTTCCTCGGCAAGGACGCATACAAGATGATCGACCCGGAGGGCGGCAATCTTGAGATGATCGTCAAGGGCAAGGACGAGATCGGCGGCCCGCTGAACCAGTTCTCGACCGTCGGCTACAAGGCGGAGATGGCTGCGAAGCTGCTGTACGAGGACCGCATGGTCCGCGTGGAGAGCTGCAGCGCATACTCCGGCACGGACGAGGCGAACTGAGAAAGGAGCACATACCATGGCAACTGAGAAGACCGCCGCGGCGGCTGTACAGACAGACCCGGAAGACGTGTGGAACGTCATGAAGACGATCTACCTGCCCCGCGGGCAGGAGAACGAGGAGCAGAGCCGCTTCGTGGCGGTGAACGGCCGGACGTTCCTGGTGCCGAAGGGCAAGGACGTGCAGGTCCCGCTGCCGGTGTATGAGGTCCTCATGAACGCGAGGATGGCGGAGGAAGAGGCCTTCCGCCGCGCGCAGGCCGACAACTGACAAATGACGGCAGGAAGCAGAGGAAGGGGCAGAAATGCCCCTTCTTTTGGTAAGGAGGAAAAATGAAAATTCGGGAAGCGATCGAGACGGTCGACCGGCTGCTGCCGAACCAGTACGAGACGCCGGATAAGGTCCGGTGGCTGTCGGAGCTGGACGGGATCGTGTATCGGGATATCATCTGCACGCACGAGCATGAGAAGGAGCCGGAGCCGTTTACGGGCTACGGGGAGGACGTGGACTTGGAGACCCGGCTGCTGATCCCGTGGCCGTATGATGAGATCTACCGCTGGTATCTGGGGATGAAGATCTGCGACGCCAACGGAGAGACAACAAAATATGCGAACGAGGCGGCGAAGTACAACAGCTACTATCAGGGATACTTCAACGCCTACAACCAGGCGTACATGCCGAAGCAGTACGCGACACATTTCAAGCTTTAAGGCGGTGAGACTATGAGCGTATATCGAGTAGAGTCGGGCGGCAGGGCCCCGGCGGGGCTTTCGACCGGCGACGAGGTCGTGACCGGCGGCGGCACGTACCGCATCACGGGCGTAAACGCGGACGGCAGCTACCAGTCGCAGCTGGTGAACAAGAACCAGACGACGAGGAACTACGGCGGCAGCTACCAGACCCGGAACAGCCCCTACACCATGTCCGGTGTTTCGGACTACACGAGAAGTAAGCTGAACGGGCTGGAGAGCGGGTACACGCCGTCCGGCAGCGTGCAGGCGGCGCAGGCGTATCTGGAGCAGGTCAAGGCCAGCAAGCCGGGCGTGTATCAGTCGCGCTGGGACGATGAGCTGACAAGCCTGTATGACCAGATCCGGAACCGGAAGAAATTCAGCTATGACATGGGGACGGATCCGCTTTACCAGCAGTACCGCGAGCAGTACCAGCGGCAGGGCAGGCTTGCCATGCAGGACACGATGGGGCAGGCGGCGGCGCTGACGGGCGGCTACGGCTCGACCTACGGCGAGCAGGTGGGGCAGCAGGCGTACCATGCGTATCTGCAGAACCTCAACGACATCGTACCGCAGCTGCAGCAGCAGGCGTATCAGCGGTATCAGGATGAGGGGACGGACCTCTATAACCAGTACAGCCTCGTGAAGGGCCGGGACGATACGGACTACGGCAGGTACCGGGATACGGTCAGCGACTATTATTCGGATCTTTCGGACGCGCGGAGCGCGTACAGCTCGGAAAAGTCTGCCGACATGAGCCAGTGGTCTACGATGCTCGACTACTGGGCGCAGAAGGCCAACAACGAGAATGCGGCATACCTGCAGGCACTGGCGGCGGAGCAGGCCGCAGCGAAGAAATCTGGCAGCGGAGGCGGCGGAAGCGGAAGCTCCTCTTCTGGGCTGAGCGACAAGAAAAATAACACGCTTGCAAAAGCGGCGCAGGCATACCGGGCAAAGAACCCGAACGTATATCTTGACAGCCGGACACTGGACAATTACCTCAACAGCAAGGGCTATAACGCGCTGGAGGCCAACACCTTTAAGGCGTATCTGGAATACTACGGCGCGACGTATCTACGGCAGCGGTGACGGAGGGAAGCATGGGACGAATCACACTGACAGACGAACAGAAGCGGATCGCAGAGAGCGTCCGCAGCGGACAGGGAGCCAGCACACAGCAGGCTCCCTCTGCCTATCGCGGCGGCAGGATCACGCTGGACCAGAAGCAGATCCAGATCGCGAGCAAATACGGCCTGCCGAACCCGGATTACGGAAAGAACACGCAGAGCGGGCAGACGACTGTGGACGACCCGCTGCATAAGCAGTATGCGGCGTTTATGGCATATCAGAACGCCGTGCGCGAGGCGGAGCTTGCACAGATCAGAATGAAGCCGTATTTGAGCGGGACGAAGAAGACGCCGACAAATACCTCAGAGCAGCTTACAACACAGGAACTGCGGCGCGAGCAGACGGAACAGAAAAATGCTGCGGCACGGATGCAGGCGCAAGGGAATCTCGGGACGCAAACGCTGCGCCAGCAGAGCGCGCTGCTGGCGGGGCGCTTCGCACCGGCCACACAGCAGGTGCGGGAAGATGTGGGTGCGCTGAACCGACGCACCCGGGCGGCGCAGAATGCGCAGCTGGATCAGCTGCGCGGGATGCGGCGGACGTCGAAGGAGCTGGGCAAGCAGATCGACGCGCTGGAGAAGGCACACGCGGAACAGACCGCAGAGAAAGAGCAGAACGCAAATTTCTTCACAGACCTCGGGCGGGCGCAGGACACCACGCTGCCGTATGGGCTGGGGAACGTGAAGAACGACGAGACGCTGCAGGAGATCGACGCGCTGAAGGAGCGCAAGGCGGCCGCGGACAGCCAGGCGGTCTTACTGCGGGCGCAGGACGCCATGCGTGCGCTCAGCGAGGAGGAACAGGACCTGCTGCGGCAGTACCGCGGGCAGGAGCTGAACGGGTATCAGGTGCGGGCATACGCAAAGTACGACGCGAAGACGGCGCTCAACGAAAAGGGCTACAGTGACGACACGCTCAAGCGGCTGGCGGAATGGCAGAAGGTACTGGACGACTATGAGAACGCGCAGAAGCTCGACCAGGCGGCACAGGAGCTTGGCAGCGGGTCCTTTGCGGGGAAAGCAGCGGCGACGCTGTTCTCCGCGGCACTGGCGCCGGGGAAGGCGCTGGGCAATGTGGAGTCGCTGCGCGGCGTATTGCCGAAGTGGGCGGGCGGCTATCAGAACGAGGACATGCCGACGAACATCTACAGCCCGGCGTACAACGCGTCGCGCCTGTCCTCCGGGATCCGTCAGAGCGTGATGCAGAATATGAACCCGACGGGGCAGTTCCTCTACCAGGCGGGCACGTCGGCGCTGGACAGCGCGGTCAACATGGCACTTTCGACGGGGCTTGTGGGTACTGTCGGCGGCGCGGCCGGGGCAGGCGCGAAGGATGCGATCGCGGAAACGATGAACTGGGTCATGGGCTCGCAGGTCGCGGCGGATTCCGTTTATGAGGGCATCCAGAACGGCAAGTCCAACGCGGACGCGCTGGTCGACGGTATCGTCGAGGGTGCGATCGAGGGCATCACGGAAAAGTATTCCGTGGGCGATATCATCGAGAACATGCTGAGCGGGAAGGCTGTGTGGAAAAAGGCGCTGCGGTCGTTCGCGTCGGAAGGCGCGGAGGAGATCGCGTCCAACTGGCTCAACCGTGCGTATGACGTGGTGGCGAAGCATGACCGTGGTGAGGTCATGTCTGCCTATGCGGCGTATCTCGCGGATGGAAAGACACCGACGCAGGCGCTGGCGGCGATGGTCGGAGACTTCGCAAAAGAAGACAGCCTTTCGTTCCTTGCGGGCGGTCTGTCCGGCCTTGCCATGTCCGGGACATATGCGGGTGTGAACCGCGTGATCCTCGAAGCGAACGTCACACAGACGGCCAGAGCGGTCATCGAGGCGGGCGAGGTGCAGGACGTTATCGACTACGGTATGGCGCAGGAAGAGGGCACGAAGGCGCACCAGCTGGCCGAGGAGCTGCAGCAGACCGTAGACGAGGGCGGCGAGGTGGCGCAGAAGGCCGTGGAGAACACGCTGCGTGAGGTCGCGAAGGAGCAGCAGGCGGCCGTGGACGAAGGGCAGGAGCCGCGCGTGCCGGAGACGCTGACCCGGCTCGAGCAGCTGCAGGAGCAGGCCCGGCAGGAGCAGGCGCAGGCCGAGGCGAACGAGAAGACGTTCCAGATCTACAAGAGCGCTGCGGAGACAGCGCAGGAGAACCAGAGGCTTGCCGAACAGTACCGACAGGAGCAGGAACAGGCACAGACGCAAGCTCAGCGGAGCGTTCAGGCCGTCCAGCAGGCCCAGCGGGCGGCACAGCAGCAGTATGACCAGGACAGTCTGCTCGCGCCCATCCCGGGGACGGAGAACATGGGCGAGCTGGATCCGGTGCAGTACGCCATGCAGCAGACGGCGGACGCGGAGCAGGCGCTGGACGAAGCCGCGCTGCAGCAGGAGGAACAGTATCTGCAGGAGCAGGCCCGGAGAGCGGGGTACGACGAGCAGACGGCGGCGTATTTCCTGAATGGCAACACGACGGGCATGCCGGCGGAGCAGTATGCGCAGAGCTTCGGACAGGTCTATGAGCAGGGCAGACTCGGCGCGAGTGAGCAGCGGGCCATGCGCTACGCCGAAGGAATGAATCAGGACGTGGCGGCAGCCGCCTATCGAGCGGGCCTTGCCGCCGGGCAGAAAGGAGTAAACAATGGCAGTATCGAGACTACTGATGAAGGACAAGTCGGGCAGGCTGGTCAGCGTGCCGAAGGACAAGCTGGAGGCGTTCGCCAAAGCACAGCGCAGCGGAAAAGAATTGAAGCCGGAAGAAAGAGAGCGCAGGGTGCAAGAGATCTCGCAAAAGCTTGGGATGAAGTAACGCTTTCGGAGCTCGGCTTCGGCGAGAACAGCACGCAGACCGTGCGCGTCATGCCGCAGGGGCAGGAGGCAGGCAGCCAGGACATCAAGGACGCGGCAAAATTCTTCCGGTCGATGGGCGTACAGAATGCGCGGTTCTTCACCGGGCAGCTGGAACAGGAGATCAATGGGCAGACATTTTATGCCGACGCGGCCGTGACGGAAGATGGGGCTGTCCTCATCCGGGCGGACAGCGAAGAATATTCAGCGTTCGAGCTGGCGAAGCATGAGGGGTATCATCTGTTGGCCAAGCGCTGGCCGGAGATGGCGGAAAAGATCCAGAAGCGGCTGCTGTCTGAGGGCAAGATCACGAAGGAGATGATCGAGAGCTACGTGGACGCCTACGCCGGGATCTACGGTGACGACACGGACGCCTACGTCGAGGAGATCGTCGCGGACACCTACGCAGGCATGAACCGCACAGACTACGGTACAAACAAGCTGCGCGCGGACGTGAAGGTCGAGGTCGGCCAGTGGCAGAAAAAATCCGGCAGCGCGAGGGCGCCGCCGGCGAAGTACAGTATGGTTGGGCGTGGAGAAAACGGGCTGAAAACGTATAAGAGCGATTTTTCCAGCGACATGACATTGGACGAAAAGCGCGAGTATATGTACAGGCTCATCACGGAAGTGTGGGATAAAAAACCTCTCAACCTGACAATTCTGGAAGACGGAAAAGAAAAAAAGATAACGGCTAGGTTTGACGGTGAAGCAAACGGGCAGACATTCGCGGGGAAGATGGCGTTTGGGAACAGACGAGGGAGCAGAACGGAGCGCCTGATTACATTGAACCTTGCAAACGATATCTGGGAAATTGCGAATGAATCCAGATATGAAAACAGCAAAGGCGAGTTCAAACAGACACGGATGCACGAGAGTTCGGAGTGCTGGCATTACTTCGTAAATGCAATCAACTATGTCGATGATGCACAGCCGGGTCGGAACGGCGTTTACGACTTCAATCTGGACGTCATGGAACGGGATGATGGCGATTTCGTCTATACCTTCTCACTCAAAAAAAGAAGAACCGACGCCCCCCGGACTTTCACTGCCGGGGTCAGCAGCGAAAATGCCGCCAACGCAGGTTCTTCTAAAAACAGTATATCCAAAACGGGAGAAACTGTCAAGGGGAAATTCTCTGCCAGTGCAGATCAAACGTCCGCAGAGCAGAAGAAGCAGAACGACAAGACCGCGCTCGACTATTTCGGGAAGACGTACAAGTGGAGCGAGACAGGCTATGTGCTTCTGAACGGTGCAAGGCTGGATTTCTCCGGGCGGCACGAGGGCGGGCCCGGTGGATACCGGACAGTCGATCATCGGGATATCATTGATGCGCTGGGTGAGGACTACGGCGGCGGAGATTACAGCGGCGGCATGGCGCGCTTCATGCAGGAAGGCAATATCCGCATTTCTCCGGAGAGCGGCGGCATCAACCTTGCTGTCATGCCGACAAAGGCACAGATGGACGCACTCAGCGATTTTATCAGCAAAGAACGTGGAGAGGTCATTCTGGACATTGACGATGCGCAGGGCAACACGATCTCCAGCACGGAGTTTTCCAGAGGGACGCACGCAAACAAGGTGCTGCAAGCGATCCGGGATTATTTTGAGAACGGGAAGCTCCCGCAGGCGGACAACACGCCGTCGGTCAGTCAGTTCCGGTATTCCGCGCAGGACGGGCGGTATCGGGATCTGATGGGGGAGAAGGCGGCGCAGTATGTGCGGCGGCTGGAAAGCCGGATGGTAAACGAGCTGGCAGAGAATCTGAGCGTGCCGGGGAAGGCAAAGCGGGAGGTTTTGCAGCCGATGGCCGAGGAGGCGCTGCGGACGTTCTTTACGGACAGGCAGCTCGACCGGGCGAAGCTGAACGACCTCTTTGAAACGGCCTACAAGGCGGGCGTGGAAGAGGACCAGCAGTATATCGAGCAGTACGGAGATCTCAAGAAGTTCATCCGGGATCAGAAGATCTCCATTTCCGAGACGGACCGGCAGGATATCGCGGACTACAATCTGTTCCGGAAGGCGGCCATGGGGACGCTGACGATCAGCAAGGATGGATTGCCGGTGGACGTGGCGTATCAGCAGCTGCAGGAGATGGCGCCGGAGCTGTTCCCGGCGGACATTACCGCACCGAGCGATCAGCTGATGCAGATCTATGATGTGGCGCGCGGGATCCAGAAGGTACAGAAGACGCTGGATGAATACTACGGGCCGCAGGCGGCGAGCTTCAAGAAGTGGCAGCAGGCGAACTTCACAGAATCCATTGACCGGCTGACGAGCGGGCTGCGGGTGGCGCAGCGATATCTGGAGGCACAGAACAAGGCGAAGGAGAAGCTCGCTATTCCGCAGACGGCGGCGGCGGAGACAGAGCAGATGTGGAAGCAGCTGAAGGACGCCCGGCGAGTGGTCGAGAAGGCACAGAGCAAGACGCTGCTGACGGAGGCTGACCAGAAGATCGTGAACCGGCTGCTGCGCGGAGAGACGAGTCCGGATTACGTGGCAGGGCTGGAAAACGGGCAGCAGATTTTGAAGGTCTACGAGGCGAAGGCCGACTATGACATGCTGGCGCTGAAGCTCAAGGCGTGGAACGCGCAGCGCAAGCAGGGACTGCGGGACTTTGCCGAGCAGGCGCTGACCGAGGCCGAGGCCATCAAGTGGGTCGACAAGACCATGGGGATCCGGTACCAGCGCGAGACGATGGAGCGGAACATCCGGGATATCGCGCGGAAGGGCAAGGTCTCCGATGAGAAGGCAAACGAATTCATCAACAAGTATTTCTGGCCGGTGCATGAGAACGAGAGCAAGCGCAAGAATTACCTTGTGCAGCAGCAGGACCGGATCCGGGCGCTGGGGCTTGACCGGCAGGTACGGAAGGGGAATCTGGTCTCCGAGAGCTATGCGGTGCAGTGGCTGGGCGAGGCGGAATTCAACCGGGACTATCTCAAGCAGCATCCGCGTGTCGAAAGGCGCGGGGGGATGACGTTTGACGAGTGGAACGCGGCCATTCAGGAATTCGAGAAGCAGAACCCGAAGCTGGATCTCGGCAAGGTGCGGGCAGCCGTGAAGGTCTTCCACGAGGTCTACGACAAGCTGTTCCAGGACATGAATCAGGTGCGCATTGAAAACGGCTATGAGCCGGTCAACTATCTGC
>CALDMA010000118.1 GCA_937915075.1 uncultured Oscillospiraceae bacterium | reverse complement strand
GCTGGGCAAGGCCCTCGGCGATGGCCGTCTTGCCGACGCCCGGCTCGCCGATGAGGCAGGGGTTGTTCTTCTGGCGGCGGTTGAGGATCTGAACGACGCGCTCGATCTCCTCGTCGCGGCCGATGACCGCGTCGAGCTTGCCGTCGCGGGCGCGCTGGGAGAGGTTGATGCAATAGCTGTCGAGGAATTTATGCTTGGCGGCCTTGTCGTTCTTCTTGCCGCGCTCGGCGCGGCCCGGGCCGTCCGCCGCGCCGTCCGCGGGCGCGGGCGCGTCGCCGTTCTGCCCGCCGAAAAGGCGGCCGAGGAACGGGAAGGTCGCGGTCTTGCCGTCCTCCTCGTCGTCGCCGTCGGGCGCGTCGATGCCCTCGAGGTTTTCGGCGCCGCCGAAGGCGCTCATCATCTCGTTGGAGATGTTGTCAAGGTCCTCATCGGTGATGCCCATGCGCTGCATCATCTCGTTCACCTGCGGCAATCCGAGATTCTTGGCGCACTTGAGGCACAGGCCCTCGTTGATATTTTTACCGTTCTCCATGCGGGTGATGAAGACGACGGCAACATTCTTTTTACATCTGGAGCAAAGCTGTGGCTGCATAATGGGAAACCTCCGTTACGTGAGAGATGCGATGATGGATCGCGGGGTGTTGTTCAGGAACCACGCGAGCAGGTGCGTGCCCGCCGCATGGTCCGCAAACCACGTCACGCCGAAGCGCGGCGCGAGGAATACAATGAGAAAAATCAGAAGCGCGCCTTCAATGAGCGAGAGCGCCGCGCCGCCGAGGCCGTTGAGCTGCGCGAGCACCGGCAGCGAGAAGAGGCGGTCGAGCCCGTGCGTGAGCAGGCGGAGCAGCAGCATCAGCGCAAGGAAAAGTACAAGAAACAGCGCAGCCTGCACGATGGTCTTGACGAGCAGGTACGCCGCCCGCTCCGCCGCGGAAACGGCGGAATCGGTCACGCTCTTCGTCACGCCGTCGATGGCGTCGTCGGAGACGCCGAAGCGCTTGAGCGTGTCGAGCGCTTCGCCGAGCGCTTCGCTCAGCTCGTCGGGCAGCAGTCCGCCGGCGCTCAGGTCGCCGTCCTCCGCGGCCAGCGCGTCGGACGGGATATCGCGCTCGAACTGCGCGAGGACCTTTTCCTCCACTCTGGGATAGACGAGGTCGGTGACCGGCTCAACGAACATCGCGGTGAGCAGCGTCGCGCCGATGAGCGCGAGCACCACGCTCACGAGCGCCATCAGGCTGCGGATCAGGCCCTTGCGCGCGCCGAGGAGCGCGAACACTACCAGCACGGCGGCCAGGACGAGATCAATGATAAGTGCATTATTCATGCTTTTCACTTACCTTTCAAGTGAAACATTTTTCTAATTACGGCACAAAGAGCCAGCCGTGCTGCGAGCCAAGCAGCACCGCCGAGCCGTCGGCGCGCATCCGCACGCCGCGCGCGTACTGCGTGTCGGTGAGCGAGGCATATTCAGCGAGGTCTGAGGTGTAGATGACCAGCTCGTCGCTGTAAAGCACGGCGAGGTACTTGCCCGCCGCGGAAATGTCCAGCACGTCGCGCTGCGTGTCGAGCGAGGCGATAAGGTTGCCCTCCGCGCCGACGGTGACGAGCTTGCCCGCGCTGCCGGAGCGGTAGCGTGAGAGCACGAGCGCGCCGAAATCCGTCCCGCCGAGCGTGCTGCCGCGCAGATAGGGGTAGGCGTAGTCGTAGGAGCCACCGAGCGAACCGTCGCCGCTGAGTGCGAGGAAGCGGTCGTCCGTCACGGCGACGAGCGTGCCGCCGAAGCTCGAGAGCTCGTAGAGCAGCGAATCGTCCAGCACGCAGGTGGAGACCGCCGTCTCCTGATCGAGCGCGTAGCGGCGGATCGTGCTGACGAACGCGGCGTCCTCCGAGCCGAGCGTCGCGACCGCGACGTGCTTGCCGCCGCGCTCCACGCAGGCGTCGATCATGTAGCGGTTCGAGGAATTGAAGGTGAACACGCGCTCCCCCGAGGCGTTGTAGACCGAGACGGAGGACTTGTAGCCGCTCTTGTCCGTCACGAGCGCCAGCATATCGGAGGAGTTGAGCTTCGCCGAAATAATGCCGTTTTCCGTCTCGGTGCTCAGGTCGCGCACAAGGCCCCTTTCGCCGAGGATATAGAGCGTCGTGCCGCCGACGTCGTAGACCGCGGCGGTGCGGCCGCCGCGGGCGATGGCGGGCGAGTCAAGCTTGACCTCCTGCGCGTAGACCTCGCTGCCGTCGTCGGCGAGCACGCTCACGCGCGTGGCGGAGACGACCAGCAGGCGGTCGCCGAGGAGTGCGAAGCGGTTCGTGCGGTCGTTGTCGTAGGCATAGGTATTCTCGCCCGCGGCGTCGGCCTTATCGTAGCTCAGCGCGCGGCGGAGGCTGTCGAAATTCGACAGATCCAGATACGCCGCGGCGAGCACCGCTCCCAGCACGGCCGCGAGCACCGCCACCAGCACCAAAATACGGTGGAGCGTGCCGCGGCGCGGCGGCGCCGCGCGGTCCGCGCGCAGCTCCTCGCGCGAGAGCTTATCCTTGTCAGTCATTGAGCCGTTCATCCTCATACCAAAGTCTGGTCATGTACAGCCCCCCCGGCGGCACCGTGGGGCCGGCGAGCGTGCGGTCGCCGGAGTCGAGTATTTTCGGGATATCCTCCGCCGTGAGCTTGCCCTCGGCGGCGTAGAGCACCGTGCCGGTGATGGCGCGCACCATGTTGTAGAGAAAGCCGTCCGCGCAGACCCTGAGCTCCAGAAGCTCGCCGCGCCGCGTCACGCGGCAGTAGTACACGGTGCGGACGGTGGTCTTCGTCTCCGTGCCGACCGAGCGCACGGCGCGGAAATCGTGCGTGCCCTCAAAGGCCCGCGCCGCCGCGTCCATCACGGCCTCGTCGAGCTTTTTGGGGTAGAAGTACGCGCGGTTCACATAAAACGGGTTCTTGATGCGCGAATTGTAGATGCGGTAGGTGTATTCCTTTTTCAGGCACGAGCCGATGGCGTTGAAATCGTCCGCCACCTCCAGCGCCTCGCGCACCACGATGTCCTCGGGCGTGTGGGTGTTGACGGCGAAGGGCAGACGGTCGATGGGGATGCGGGAGCCCGTGCGGAAATTCGCAACATAGCGCTCGGCGTGAACGCCCGCGTCCGTGCGGCCGACGCCGGTGAGCTTGACCCTCTCGCCGCAGACCATCGAAAGACCGCGCTGGAGCGTTTCCTGCACGCTCGCTTCGGTCCGCTGCATCTGCCAGCCGTGGTAGGCCGTGCCGTTGTACATCAATTTTAGCGCAATGTTACGCATGATTCGTGTCCTTTTTTTGAATTTTAGAAGATCTTTTTCAGCGCGATCATTGCCGCGCACAGCGCGGCATAGAACGCGAGCGCCAGATAGTCCCGCGTCTCATAGCGCAGGACGTGGAGCTTCGTGCGTCCCTCGCCGCCGTGGTAGCAGCGGCATTCCATCGCCGTCGCCAGCTCATCCGCGCGGCGGAACGCGCTGACAAACAGCGGCACGAGCAGCGGGATGAGCGCTTTCGCGCGCTGGAGCAGATTGCCGCTCTCGAAGTCCGCGCCGCGGGCGCGCTGGGCGGACATGATCTTGTCCGTCTCCTCGATGAGCGTGGGGATGAAGCGCAGCGCAATGGACATCATCATCGCCAGCTCATGCACCGGCACGCCGAGCTTCTTGAGCGGGCCGAGCAGGCTCTCCAGTCCGTCGGTCAGGCGGATGGGACTCGTGGTGTAGGTCAGCAGGAAGGTGCCCATGATGAGCAGCGAGATGCGCAGCATCATGGCGATGGCGGTGATCACACCCTCGCGCGTGACGTGGAAGATCCAGAGCTGCGCGATGACGGTGCCGGGGGTGTAGAAGAGGTTCAGCACCGCGGTGAAGGCGATGATGAACAGCACCGGCTTGAGGCCGCGGAAGAGCGCCTTCGCGCCCACCCTCGAGATGCGCACGGAGACGATCAGCGTCAGGATCAGCACGCCGTAAGCAATGGGGCCCTTTGCCAAAAAGATGGCTATGATATAAAGAATGGTCGCCAGCAGCTTGGTACGCGGGTCGAGCCGATGGGCGAGCGTGTCGCCGGGGAAATACTGCCCGAGGGTGATGTCCTTCAGCATACGGCTCCCCCCTTTCGCAGCGCAAGCAGCGCCGCCTTCAGCTCCGCGACCGTGTAGACCGCGGGGTCGATGGGCAGGCCCTTCGCGCGCAGCGCCATGGCAACGCGCGTCACCTGCGGCACGTCAAGGCCCGCGGCGACCAACTCGTCCGCGCGGGCGAACACCTCGCGCGGCGTGCCGCTCATGAGCACATGAGCGTCGGAGAGCACGGCGATGCGGTCCACGTTCTGCGCGATCTCGTCCATCGAGTGGCTGACGAGCACGACGGTGTTGCCGCGCTCCCTGTGATAGGCGCGGATATGGGCGAGCAGCTCCTCGCGCCCGCGCGGGTCAAGGCCCGCGCTCGGCTCGTCGAGCACCAGCACCTCCGGCTCCATCGCGATCACGCCCGCGATGGCGACGCGGCGCTTCTGCCCGCCGGAGAGCGCGAAGGGCGACTTTTGCAGCAGGCTCTCGTCCAGCCCCGCGAAGCGGGCGGCGTCATGCACGCGGCGGTCCAGCTCCGCGCCGGTCAGGCCCATGTTGGTGGGACCGAAGGCAATGTCGCGGTAGACGGTCTCCTCAAAGAGCTGATACTCCGGATACTGGAACACCAGCCCCACGCGGAAACGCACGCCGCGGATCTTCTTCGGGTCGGCCCAGATGTCCTCGCCGTCGAGCAGCACGCGGCCGCCCGTCGGCTTGAGCAGGCCGTTGAGGTGCTGGATCAGCGTCGATTTGCCGCTGCCCGTGTGACCGATGAGGCCGAGAAACTCGCCGCGGTAAATGTCGAGCGACAGATTTTCCACCGCGCTGCGGCGGAAGGGCGTGCCCTCGCCGTAGGTGTGGGTCAGATTTTCAATACGAATGATCTCGTTCAACTCAGTCGTCCTCTTTTGCGGATTTTCCAAAGCACTTTGCGATGGCGTCGGCGCACTCGTCCACGGTGATGGCCGTGAGCGGCAGGTCGCAGCCCGCGCCGCGCAGCTCGTATAAAAGCTCCACGGTGTCCGGCACGGTCAGGCCGATGGACTTGAGCTTTTCCACCTGTGCGAACACCTCGCGCGGCGCGCCGTCCATGGCGACGCGGCCCTCGTTCATCACGATCACACGGTCGGCGTGCTCGGCCTCGTTCATGTGGTGGGTGATGAGCACGACGGTGATGCCCTCGTCGCGGTTGAGCCGTTCGATGGTCGAAATGACCTCGCTGCGGCCGATGGGGTCGAGCATGGCGGTCGCCTCGTCGAGCACGATGCACTGCGGCCGCATCGCCAGCACGCCCGCGATGGCGATGCGCTGCTTCTGTCCGCCGGAGAGCAGGTGCGGCGCGTGCTTTGCAAATTTCTCCATGCCGACGGTGCGCAGCGCGTCGTCCACGCGCCGCCGGATCTCGTCGGTCGGCACACCGAGGTTCTCGGGCGCGAAGGCCACGTCCTCCTCCACCACGTTCGCGACGATCTGGTTGTCGGGATTCTGGAACACCATGCCCACGCGGCGGCGGATCTCGAGCAGCAGCTTCTCGTCCGTGGTGTCCATGCCGTCGACATACACCCTGCCGCCCGAGGGCAGCAGCACGGCGTTGAAGGTCTTGGCGAGCGTGGATTTGCCGCTGCCGTTGTGGCCGAGGATGACGGTGAAGCTCCCGCGCTTGATGGCGAGCGTCACCCCGTCGAGCGCAAGCGTCGGCTGCTCGTTCTCCTCCCCTGCGGGGTAGGAATAGGTCAGATTTTCAGTCCGCAGCATGGTTGACATAATTTTTCTTCCTTTGTTTATTCACTGCACCATCTTCCGGTCGCGCCGCAGGGCAGCGCAAGACCCGTTTCGGTGACGGGCAGACCCAGCTCGTCCCACGTCACCCGGCCGCCGTACTTCTCCGCGACGAGCAGATGGAGCATATAGCCGAGCACCGAGGGCGCAAGGCCCGTGGTGTAGGAATTGATGATGACGAACAGCGGCTTGTCGCTGAGCACCTGAGAACAGAGCTTTACGAAGGGGAACAGGTTATCCTCCAGCTTCCAGACCTCGCCGCCCGGCCCGCGGCCGTAGCTCGGCGGGTCCATGATGATGGCGTCGTAGGTCTTGCCGCGGCGGATCTCCCGCTCGACGAACTTCGCGCAGTCGTCCACGATCCAGCGGACCGGCGCGTCGGCCAGGCCGCTGGCCTTCGCGTTCTCCTTCGCCCAGGCGACCATGCCCTTGGCGGCGTCGACGTGGCAGACGCTCGCGCCGCTCTTGGCGCAGGCGACGCTCGCCGCGCCCGTGTAGGCAAAGAGGTTCAGCACGCGGATGGGACGTCCCGCCTGCTCGATCTTCTCACGCGCAAAGTCCCAGTTCACCGCCTGCTCGGGAAAGAGTCCCGTGTGCTTGAAGTTCATGGGCTTGCACTGGAACGTCAGGTCGCGGTAACGCATCTGCCACTGCTCGGGCAGCTTTTCCTTGTCCCAATGTCCGCCGCCGGTGGACGAGCGGTGGTAGCGCCCCTGCGCGTTTTTCCAGCCGCGGTTCGCGTGCGGCGTCTCCCAGATGGCCTGCGGGTCAGGGCGCACGAGGATCTGCCGCCCCCAGCGCTCCAGCTTTTCGCCGCCGCCGCAGTCGAGCAGCTCGTAATCCTCCCACTTGTCCGCGATCCACATAGGCTCTTTCTCCTTCGCCGGCGCACAGCGCCGCATATTAAATCAATGTATTATACTATAATCGCGCACGGTTCGTCAATCGGAAAAAGGGGCGTTGTCAAAGGCTTTACAATATGTTAAACTTTTGAGCGGCGGCTCCTTCGCGGGAACCTTTTTCCGCGTTTGTCCGTCCAAAAAATACCGATAACGTTTAGTGAGATGATACGCATGGATAAAATTCTTCTGCACTCCTGCTGCGCCCCCTGCTCGGTCTACTGCGTGGACACCCTGCGCGGCGAGGGCATCGAGCCGGTGTCGCTGTGGTTCAACCCGAACATCCACCCGTGGACGGAGTACGATCAGCGCCGCTCCACCCTGCTCGAATACGGGGAAAAGGAGCGGGTCGAGGTGCATATCTTAGAGGACTACGGTCTGCGTGACTTCGTCCGCGCCGTCGCCGCGGACATCGACCACCGCTGCGCGCACTGCTACACCCTCCGGCTCGGCACGGCGGCAAAGTACGCGAGCGAGCACGGCTATGAGGCGTTCACCTCCTCGCTGCTTATTTCCCCCTACCAGAACCACGAGCTGCTCAAGGCGGTCGGCGAGACGATGGCGAGGAAGTACGGCGTGGAATTTCTCTACCGCGACTTTCGCCCCGGCTTCCGCGAGGGGCAGGCAAAGGCGCGGGAGATGGGGCTTTATCTGCAAAAATACTGCGGCTGCATCTTCTCCGAGGAGGACCGCTACGAAAAAAAGATCGGTCGGGCGCGCGCACGCTTTGCTGGGGAGTGAGAACAGGAGGGCGGAACCGTGAAAAGATTTCTTTTCGCCGCGCTCGCGGCGCTGGCGCTCCTCGCCCTCGTCGGCTGCGCGGCAGAGCCGGCCGAGCCGGAGGCCACAGGATACTACCTCACGGACGAGGACGTGCCGCTGAACGAGCGCGCGCGCGCGCCGTGCCGGACTTTCTGACCGAGGAGCAGCAAACGCTCTACCGGCAGGCCGCCGCGCTCTACGACGCCATGTTCGGCGGCGAGACGACGGGCATCGACTACGCATTTCCCTCGCCCGACGCGCTCCCAGACGAATACAGCACCTATACCCCCGACGGCTCGGACTACACCTACATCCGCTCCGACTGCCGCTGGCAGTCTTGGGCAGACTTTGACCGCGTGGTCCGCGGCGTGTTCACCGACCGCCTTTGGGCAGAGCTCAACGAGGCGGACTTCGACGGCTCTCCCTCCGTCTACATCGAACACGACGGACAGCTCTATATCCTCGACTGCTCCTATGGCGACCAGTATTATAACAACGTCTTTCCAGACGAATTTGCGCTTGTTGAGCAGACGGATGAGCGCATCGAGTTCACGGTGACGGCGCACTACTCCTACCCTTACCCGCGGCAGGGCGAGAGCTATGAGGAGCGCGACGAGCGGATGAAAACGAGCTATGAGTTTTCACTCACCTTCCCCGTCGTGCTGCTCCGCACGGACGCAGGCTGGCGCTTCGATACGTTCTGCACCGGCGCCGCCGCCGAGATGCGCTGTCCCGACGCCGTGTTTGATGGCGTCACGGAGGATGATTTCTACGGCTCCGGCGCGTGAGCGTCATTACCTATCCGAGTCAAATGCAAGGAGGTCTGCGCATGAGGCTGAGCGTCATTCAGATGGATATGCGTCTGGGCGAGAGCGCCTATAATTTCGCGCACGCGGAGACGCTGCTGCGCCGCGCGGCGGCGGAGGGCGCGGACACCGCGCTGCTGCCCGAGACGTGGAACACCGGCTTCTTCCCCACCGAGCATCTGGCGGAGCGGAGCGACCGCGGCGGCGAGGCCGTGAAGGCGCTGTGCGCGCCGCTCGCCCGCGAGCTGAACATGAACATCGTCGCCGGCTCGGTCTCCGACCTGCGCGGCGGGCGCGTGTACAACACCGCCTACGTCTTTGACCGGCAGGGCGCGTGTCTCGCAGCCTACGACAAAACGCATCTCTTCACCCCGATGGGCGAGCACGAGCACTACGCCGCCGGCGATCACCTCACGACCTTTTCGCTCGACGGGCACAAATGCGGTCTGCTCATCTGCTACGACCTCCGCTTCCCCGAGCTTTTCCGCACGCTGGCGCTTCAGGGCGTTGAGCTGCTGTTTCTGCCCGCGCAGTGGCCCGCCGCGCGGCGTGACCATTGGGAAACGCTCACAGCGGCGCGCGCCATCGAAAACCAGCTCTTCCTCGCCGCCTGTAACTCCTGCGGCACGGCGGGTGAGACCGTGTTCGGCGGCGCTTCGCGCATCCTCGGTCCCCGCGGCGAGCTGCTCGCCGCTGCCGGCGCGGGCGAGGAGATCGTCACCGCCGCGCTCGATTTCTCCGTCCTTGCGGAGGTCCGCACTGCCATCAACGTCTTTCACGACCGCCGGCCGGAGCTGTATCGTCTCTGAAATAAAACGTTGTCCCGAGGTCATCGACGCCGTTTGGCACGAGGTCTGAGTCCTCCCCATCGTCCGCCGCGGAAAAAATTTTCCGCGGCGGACGATTTTCTCTTGCATTCTCCGCTCGATTGTGGTATAACATTCCAAACGTATGGGAGATTTGGACCGTTGCCTTTTCTTCCATGAGACCACAATGGGCCGCGTCAGGAGCGGTCCTCCTTTCTTTAAGGCGGGTGAATGATCGGATGGACACCTTTTTTTCGCAGCTCTCCTCGCTCTCGATCCTTTCCATCACGGTGCGGCTGCTGCTCACGACCGTGTTTGCCGGCACGCTCGGCTATGAGCGCGAGCGTCACCGGCAGGCGGCGGGCTTCCGCACCTACATCATCGTCGCGGACGCCGCCGCGCTGGTGATGATGACGAACCTCTACATCGGCGATGTCTTCGGCTCGACCGACCTCGTGCGTATGCCGGCCTCGGTCATCACCGGTCTGGGCTTTCTCGGCGCGGGCACCATCCTCGTCACCAAGAGCCATGAGATCAAGGGCCTGACGACCGCCGCCGGACTTTGGGCCGTGTCCATCATCGGCACCGCCATCGGCGCAGGCTTTTATACGGGCGGCACGGTATGCTACGCCTTCATCCTGCTGGCGATGAACGTGCTGCGGCTGGTGGACGTGCGCATCCAGAGCCGGCAGAAGACCACCGCCGTCTACTTCGAGCTCCGCTCGAAGCTGAGCATCGGGCAGCTCGTCCGCCTCGCGCGGGAAAAGGACTGCACGCTCTCGGAGCTGGAGCTGTACGCCGATTCCGGCTACGGCGACAACCTTGTGTGCGGCACGTTCACCCTTTGGGCGGAGGGCCGCACGTCGCTCGACGATATTCTTCAGGAGCTCAGCGCCGTCGAGGGCGTCATCTACCTCACCAGGATCTGACCACAGCGGCACAGGCCGCCGAAGCATTCGCTTCGGCGGCCTGTTTTTTCTGCCATCCCGACGGGACGTTTCCCCTTGCAAGCGGAGCCGCTATCCCCTATAATGAAGAAAAAAGCAAGGGAGGCGGCGTGCTATGGTGAGTGACGATATTCTCTACCGCCGCTATCTCGGCGGCGACGAGGACGGCCTGAGCGCCCTCATGGAGCGCCACGGCGACCGGCTCACGCTCTACCTCGACGGCTTCCTTCATGACCTCCATGAGTCCGAGGACCTGATGATCGAGGCATTCGCCTACCTCATCGCCAAACGGCCCCGCATCCGCGACGGCGGCTTTCGAGCCTATCTCTACCAATCTGCGCGGCACATGGCGCTGCGGCTGCTTGCCAAAAAGCGCGCGCAGCTCTGCTTCTCACTCGACGCGCTGGCGCAGGAGCCGGAGGCGCGGGAGCTGGTGGAGGAGGTCGTAGAATCGGCAGAGCGCGCCCGCATCCTGCGCGCGTGCATGGCCGAGCTGCACGCGGACTACCGCGAGGCGCTGTTCCTCGTCTACTTCGAGGGTCTGAGCCACGCGGAGACCGCCTCCGTCATGGGCAAGCGGGAAAAGCAGGTCGCGGACCTCATCTACCGCGGAAAAAACGCGCTGCGCAAGCGGCTGGAGCAGGAGGGGATCACCGATGCGTACAACGGATGAACGCCTTGCCGCCGCCAAGCGGCGGGCGGAGGAAATAAAGCGGCAGGAGCGCTGCCGCCGCAGCCGCATTGCCGCCGTTTCCGGCGCGGCGGCCTGTCTTGCGGTGATCCTCGGCCTCGCGCTTTCGATGCCGTCCGTCACGGCGCGCTTTTCCGGCGCGGACTATTATGGCGGCATGACCGCCAGTCTGTTCAGCAGTGAGAGCCTCGGCTACCTTTTAGTGGGGCTGCTCGCCTTCACGCTCGGCGTATGCGTGACGGTGCTGTGCTTCCGTCTGCGCGGACACGGGCGGGACGCGGACGCGGACGAGGAGGAGCGCGGCGATGCTTGAGCTTTGGGATTACCTCGTACAGTTTGCCGTGACGGCCTTCGGCTTCTGCGCCGCGCTGCGGGAATACTACCGGGCCCGCCGCCAGCCGTGGTTCCTGCTGACCTGCTTCTATGCCACCTTTGCGCTCGGCACGCTCTACTGGACGCTGCACCTGCTGCTGCGGCAGGAGACGCCGCAGGTCTTCTACGTCGCCGACCTCGCATGGATCGCGAGCTTCGTTTTTCTCCTTGCGCTGACGCTCACCCTGCCGGCGGCGGAGGAGCGACGCTTTCGCACGAGGCTCTGCCGGCTCGTGCCGGTCGTCTGCCTGCCGCAGTTTATCCTGTACGTCACCTACGGCGACGTGCTCTCGAACATCCTCATGTGCGGCATGACGATGCTGCTCGCGTGGTTTGCCGTGCGGGGGCTTGTGTGGGCGAAGCGCTCGGGCGGCGCGCGGCTGCGCCGATTCCATACGGCGGTGCTTGCCTTCGCGGCGCTGGAGTACGCGCTGTGGACCTCCTCCTGCTTCTGGGTGAGCGACACGCTGACGAACCCCTACTTCTGGTTCGACCTCCTGCTCTCGCTCGTGCTCCTTCTGCTCCTGCCCGCGCTGCGAAAGGCGGTGGACGCGTGACCTACATCGAAAACGTCCTCGTGTGCATGGCGGCTCCGCTGCTCGTGACGCTGCTGCTCCTGCGGAGAAAGCAGCGGCCGCTGCTGCTCTTCTGCCTCGCGGGCATGGGCATGTGCCTGCTCGCGGCGTACCTCAACACCTTCTTCGCCCAGCTCTACGCCGCGGACGCGGTGAACGCCGCCACGCAGATCGCGCCGGTGGTGGAGGAGAGCATGAAGCTGCTGCCGCTGCTCTTCTACCTCGCGGTGTTCGAGCCGGACGCGGAGCGCTTCCGTCTCGCCGCCATCGTGGTGGCCGCGAGCTTCGCCACCTTTGAGAACGTCTGCTACCTGACGCAGAACGGCGCGGGGCAGTTCGTCTACCTGCTCATCCGCGGCTTCGGCACGGGCGCGATGCACATCGTCTGCGGCAGCGTGTACGGCCGCGTCCTGCGCCCCGTGTGGGCCAGCCGCCCGCTCCGCGCGGCGTGCCTGTTCGGCCTGCTCTGCGTCGCCATCATCTACCATGCCATCTACAACCTGCTCGTAAGCGCCGGCGGCACGGCGCAGCTGCTCGCCTACGTCATTCCTCTGCTCACGGCGCTGGGCTTCCGCCTGCTCGGGCGGCAGACCGCGGCGCAAAGGCAATAAGATCATCGGGCCGTCCTCGGGCGGTCCGATTTTTTTTGCAAAATTTTTCATTTTTGGGTGCGTAGTTTTTCCGTTTTTTGTCCCTATAAGAGTGTAAGGACTTTTTGGGGGGGAAGGAGGAAACGGAATGTACGACACGGCGGAGCGCGTCCGGCGGGCGAAGCGCGCGGCGCGGCAGCTCGTACGGCGGCAGGAGCGGAAGGCCCTGCGGCGGCTCGGAATTTTGTGCGCGGCGCTGGCGCTTGCGCTGACCGGAGCGCTGACGCATTTTGCCGGCAGCATACCTGGCACGGTACAGGGCGCCTACGGCGCGACGCTGCTCGCCGACAGCGCAGGCGGCTATGTGCTCGTCGGCGTCGCGGCGTTCGTGACAGCGGCGGCGCTGACGGTCGTCTGTATGCGGCTGCACGAGCGGGACAAACGAAACGGGGACAACCACCACGAGGAGACGAAGCCGCCCACGGCGGAACAATAAAATTTTGCAAGGGGATATCCCCTTGGTTCCTCCACAGGAGGAACCAAGGGGATATCCCCTTGGTTCCTCCACAGGAGGAACCAACTGAATTTTTTACGGAGGTGCTGCGATGAAACGAAAGCTATGGACGCTCCTGCTCGCCCTCGGCGCGGCGCTGGCGCTGTGCGTGGGCGCAAGCGCGGCGGAAGTCAAAACGGCGGACGCATTGACAGGCGATAGCGTCGAACTTGACGGCGAATACAAGCTGACAGCAAATATTACCATTGACAAGTCTATCGTCATTAAGAAAGACAAATCTGTCACCCTCGACCTCAACGGTTATGTGCTGCAATACAAGAACGCGGACAAGGGCAGCGTGATCAAGGTTGAGGGCGGCGGGCATCTGACCATTCAGGACAGCAATACCGGAGGGCAGGAGCACAAATTCGACACGACAAATGATTTGTGGGTGCTGAATGATAATCCGCCAGAGGGGAAAACGGAGACCATTCAGGGCGGCGTCATCACCGGCGGCACAGGAACGCAGGTGAAGCAGTGCTACCGAGGCGGCGGCGTGTACGTCGCTCCCGGCGGTACGCTGACCATGAACGGCGGCAGCATTGTCGGCTGCTCTGCCAATGGCAGCGGCCTAAGTCTCGGCGGCGGTGTCTACCTCGGCAGCTCTGCTAATTCAAACGGAGGCACATTCACCATGAACGGCGGCAGCATCATCGGCTGCACCGCGGACGCCGGCGGCGGTGTATTGGTCGCCTTGGAGTGCAATTTCACCATGAACACCGGTGCGGCGATCCGCAGCTGCACCGCACTGGTGGGCGGCGGTGTATACTATCTCAGCGTGTCCGGTTCGCCCGGCACGTTTATCTTAGACGGCGGAACGATCCAGTTCTGTAAGGCCCTTGGTCTCGGCGGCGGCGGTGTTTACAACAGCGGAGAATTTATCATGCGGAGCGGCACGATCGAGGGCTGCACCTCCGTAAAAGATTCCAATGAGATCAGCGAACTCCTCCTCGGCGGCGGCGGTATTTACAACATCGGAAAATTCCTAATGCAGAACGGCTCGATCAAAGACTGCACCTCCGTAAAAGATTCCAACAGGAGCGGCGGAGTCCTCAATTCCGGCCAGCTCACCATCAGCGGCGGAACCGTTGATAGTAATGTTACAAACAGCGGCACGATAAACGCCGACGACGGCGAAATCACCGGTGGTGTAACCAACAGCGGTACGATCACCGGCAGCGCGGGTTTTATTGACGGCACCACATTTTCTGGTTCAGTGACCAACAATGCCGAAGGCACGATCCAAATGGGCACGTTCACCAGCAGCGTGACCAACAACGGCGGCAAAATCACCGGCTTCTGCGAGTTCGAGAACGCCACTCTCAGCGGCTATCTTATAGTGACCTTTGACCCCGACAATGACAAGCAATCCTTCACGCAGTCAGTCAAATGGGTCCAAGACGGCGAAATACTCACCGAGCCAAGCCCCGCACCCACCAAGGCCGGCTATACCTTCGAGGGGTGGTATAGGGGCTACGGCTGGAACAAGTGGGACTTTGACACCGATAAAGTCTCCTACACCATGACGCTCACGGCCAAGTGGATGGCGAACCCGCCCGCCCCGAGCTATGACGACTCCGACCCGACTTACGCTGTCAGCGCGCCGACCGCGGAGAACGGCAAAATTGCCGTCAGCCCGCGCTATGCCGAGCGCGGCGAGCGCGTGACCGTCACGGTCACGCCCGACGAGGGCTACGAGCTGGAGAGCCTTACCGTCACCGACAGCCGCGGCGATGCGCTCACGCTGACGGACAAGGGCGACGGCAGGTACACCTTCACCATGCCCGCGCGGCGCGTGGAGGTCAAGGCGAGCTTTGTGAAAACGGTCGAGGTCAGCCCGTTCGCGGATGTGGCGACCAACGCTTACTGCTACGAGGCGGTCAAGTGGGCACAGGAAAAGGGCATTACCG
>CALDMA010000117.1 GCA_937915075.1 uncultured Oscillospiraceae bacterium | reverse complement strand
CGGATTACAGGAATGCTTGTATCTGCAATTATAATACGCAAATTAATAGAAAGCGATAAACTGAGCGATGATGCAGATAACTACAAAATTAATGTTGCAACTTATACTCCTCGCAAACATATTGACAAACTGCATGAGTGGGTTGAAGATGGAGATTACGAATGGGGCGATCATCAGAATTCAAGTGTCCCCGCAAAAACAATTTGCAACTCTTTGATTCATTCTTATGCTTATTGCCCCAAATTTTCCGAGCAGTACAAATTAATCGGGTTTTTCGTTGCATCTGATTTTGATAGGAATAAGTTAATTTATGAAATCGAATTAAGTCGCTGGATTGAATACATTAACTTCATTTCTTCGGACTCTGTCTGTGAGCTGTCAATGCATTTCAATGAAAAGAAGAGCGATTATACATCGATACTAAAGAAAAGAGGATAACCTTATGACACACGGTCTTTCAAATGGATTTTTATATACAGCAAAGCGGATAATAACAATTTGGGACACTGCCAAAGGAACTATCGAAAATGCTGGAACTGGTTTTTTTTGTTCAAAAGGAAGATACTCTGTACCTGATCACAAATCGTCATGTGGCCGAACTTACATATTCTCATCCAGAGTACATGGGTGCAACACTTAAAGAGTGCCGCTGTGAAGGGTATGAAAATATGTCAGAAGATTTTATACCAACAACATATACTTCAATCAAAATAGAAAATCACGGTGACTTTGTTTTTCATAGCAACCCGAATAATGACATCGCTTGCCTTAAAAATCCCAAGTATGTAAAGGGGACATCAGGTACTATAACCCTGCCTATAGACTATGCCTTGCTTGCAACCAAGGATATATTAGATACAAAAGTGACTGTCTGTGACACAGTTGCTTATCCTGGATTCCCAGACTGGTATGACCGAAAAAACAATACACCAATTTTTCGGATGGGAACTATAGCAAGTGACCCCAGAGTCGGATATGCTGTTAATGCTGGAGATCCCGACTCAGACCAGATTGCTTATGAAGGTTTCTCATCAAGTGGAGCTTCTGGAAGTCCTGTCTTCGCAATTCAAAGGGGCTTTAAAACAGGTGCGGGAATAAGTGTTCCAAATGACTTCTACAGACCTGTTTTGTTGATTGGAATTAATGCCGGGCATTTCCCCAGCAAGGAGGGACATTCTGGTATATCACTATTTTATAAATCTTCCGCAATCATCGAAACAATCGAATCCTGTAAGTGATTATTTCCTAACATCTCCATCACTATTGCATCTACCTCTTGCTCCAACTTCTGCGCCTTCTCCCGCAACGACAAAATGTGGGCGTCGAGGATTGGTTTCCTCAACGCCCACATTTTTTGCATCTGCACCAGCTTCTTCAGGTCCTCGGCACACTGCTCTCGCACAGTTTCGGCATACGCCTGCACCTCGGCATCCAGCATCTCCTCATGAATACGGTGGGAGGAGCAATAGGATTTTCCATTCCGATGATACCCACGGCACACATATTCCACACGGCTCTTGCCGTTCCAGCAGCGGATCATAGGGATGAACGTATTCCCGCATTCCCGGCAGGTCAGCAGCCCCGCATAGCGGTGCTTGGCCTGATTGCCGTTTACGGGTCGCGCCTGCCATTCGAGCAGATGCTGCACCTGTTCCCGTTCCTGTTTTTCTATGATCACAGGAAAGAAATCCTCATGACGATACCAGGCTATTTTGTCAATACGCTTGACCTTACCGTTGTTATACTCCCTGCGATGGTTGTTCAGCACACCGGTGTACGCTTCTTCCACCAGGATGTTTTTCACACTGGCATATGTCCATAGGAACTGCCCATCACGGGTTTTGTGCGCATGCCGGACTTCTCTGCCGCACCGCTCGGCCCGGAGCTGTGCCGGATTCTTTCGCCCCGAAGCATTAAGCCGCCGGGCGATTTCTTTTTGCCCACACCCCTGCAAGTACAGAGAATAGATGTGCTGCACCGTGACCGCTGCTTCTGTGTCAACCTTGATTTGCCCTGTATTTTTGTCTTTCCAGTAGCCGAAGGGCGGCGTGATGACGATGCCGTCTTTTTGCTTCTGCTGGTATCCAGCACGAATCTTTTTGCCAATATCCTTTGCATAGTAATCATTCATCAGACCACGGACACCGATGATCAAGTCATCTTCGTCGCGGAATGTATCGACGCCTTCCGTGGCAGAGATCACCCGCACCTGGCGTTCCCGCAGGTAGTCGATGAACAATGCGGTCTGAGTCCTATGACGGCCCAGCCGGGATAGATCTTTCACGATGACAGCGTCGATCATATCAGCGTCCAAAGCCGCCGTGAGCTTGTCCAGCCCACGGCGGTTAAAGTTCATGCCGCTTGTATTGTCATCGTAAGACCGTCCCATGATGGTGTACCCGTGCTGCTCGGCAAACGCCTGACAAATCTCCCGCTGATTCAGCAGGGAGTTCATCTCACGGTCATCATCGTTTGACAGCCGCGCATAGAGCCATACCCGCACCTGATATCACCTACCCTGCATAATAATCGCCGTAGATCGCCGCACCCAGCCGGTCATAGTCAAAATCCATTGAGGGGATGCAATCTGTCTGCTCTCCATTTTCGAAGATGTCGAGATGGTCACGAAAAGGTGCTTTCAACCGGATCTCCAAATCCAGCTTGCCGTCCTCCTCATGAACAAGGATTTTCTCCACCAGCATCCTCAGATGCGCCTCGGACATTTTACCCTCTTGCAGGATATCGTCGATCAGGCTGATGTCCCGCTTCAGCTTGGCCTGTCGGCTGCGGAGCATTTCTGAGATATTTTGCAGTTCTTCGATCTGCTTCTTGGCCTCCGCAATCTGTTCCTCGCGCTTGGTGATCATGCGGTCGTAGCGTTCCGCGTTGGTCTTATCCCGGATGCGTTTCATCAGGATTACCTCTACTTCTTCCTCCAGTAAGAGAATGTGTTCTTGCAGCTTGCTTATTTTGGCACTGGCCGTGGAAGCCTTTGGCGTCCATTTCTCAACGAGCCATTCCATCCGCGACCAATTTTCCTCATACATTTTCTTTGTTCGCAGGATTTCCGCGCCGATCAATCTGTCCAACGCTTCCTCGTCCACCATATGAGAGGAGCAGTGTTCCTTGCCGTACCGATGGTAGGTGTCGCAGACATAGACGACCCGTTCCCCGCTTTTCAGCTTGATGCGCTTCCCGATAAAGGTTCGGCCACAGTCCTTGCAGCGAAGCAATCCACCGTACCGGAGGATGTCCCGGTTGGTACCCGCACGGACATTTTTCTCTTTGCGCTCCGCAAGGAGCGCCTGCACCTGCTCCCATATCTCACGGGTCACGATCATTGGCAGATAATTCTCATGTCGGAACTGCTCCTCTGGGTCTGTGAAACGGAAGGTCTTATTGATCTTATTGCGCTCGCTCTTGTGGCAGATCAGAGTGCCGATGTAGCTTTCATCTCTCAAGATTCGCGCCACCATCGTTGCGTCCCACAGATATTTCTTGAGGATGCCATCCTGGGTGTTGGGCAGGCGCTTATTTAGCAGCTCCGCCTGCATAAGCGCCGGCGTTTTCCTCCTCTGTTCATTCAGTGTGCGGGCGATGGCTTTCATGCCGCTACCGCCGACATAGGCGGAGAAGATCAGTCGAACCGTTTCGGCGGCTTCCTCTACGATAACGACCTTCTTTGTGTTCTTGTCCTTGAAGTAGCCGAAGGGCGGAATGGTAACGATACCTTCCTTTTGCTTTTGCCGGTAACCGGTTCGCACACGACGGCTGCCGTCGCGGGCATAGAAGTCGTTGACCAGCCCCTTGAAGCCGATGATGAGATCATCGTTCTCATTGAAGGTGTCGATATTTTCTGTTGCGGACAGAACCCGCACATCATGTTCACGGAGGTAGTCGATAAAGAGTGCGGTCTGTGTTCGGTGACGGCCCAGGCGGGACAGGTCTTTGACAATGATGGCTTCGATTTCGCCTGCTTCGACCACTTCATAGATTTTGTCGATACCCTCACGGTTGAAGTGCATACCGCTGACATTGTCATCGAAGGATTCTCCGACCACCTCGTGACCGTTGCTGGTGGCAAAGTTGTAT
Organism: uncultured Oscillospiraceae bacterium; assembly: GCA_937915075.1. GTDB lineage: Bacteria > Bacillota > Clostridia > Oscillospirales > Oscillospiraceae > Hominicoprocola. Next base: position 515 of record CALDMA010000117.1, on the reverse strand, counting down.
ATGATTTTTCTCTGGTTGTTCAGAGAGTTCAGTTCTTCATCCTCATCTCTGGACAACCGGTAATAGAGCCAGACTTTCATAATCGTTCCTTTCCGCTATGGTGTGCCGATCATGCACGACACACCATAGCACATAAGTTTCGCAATAGCTATCAAAACAAATCAGGCGACTTCTGTTTCTACTTTAGCAACAAAATCGGCGGGCGGATTTGTATATGGATGATCCACGGACAGATAGTCGTGGATCATCATTTTCAGAAAATCATCAAACTGATCGTCTGTACCCACATAGGAATACATGACGCTTGCAATATTGGCTTCCTTTCTCTTTCTACCCATAGCGCTCCTTTCTCCCGAAATCAATTCGGGCAATAAAAATAGCAGACCTCACATGGTCTGCTGCCAGTTCTGTTCGTCCTCGTGGTCATCCGCCTTGTGCCCGAGGGCGATCTTCTTTTTCCGGTAACCGTCAAAGCCGAGGACGGCTGGACACACATGAGACAATAGTAACGGAAC
>CALDMA010000116.1 GCA_937915075.1 uncultured Oscillospiraceae bacterium | reverse complement strand
TCACACAGGCATTTGCCAAAGCAAAGGAAGAAGCGCCCACCATCGTCTTTCTTGATGACATGGATAAATTCGCCAACGAGGATTGCTCCCACAGTGACGCGCCGGAATATGTGGCCGTGCAGGCGGGGATCGATGATGTAAAGGAAACAGATGTATTTGTGATCGCCACGGCAAATGACATTAACAAGCTGCCTGATTCCCTGCGGCGTTCCGGTCGTTTTGACCGAAAAATCGGCGTCCAGCCGCCGACGGCGGCCGAGGCTGAAGCGATTATTGCCTACTACTTAAAGGGGCGGAAGGTTTCTGACAGTGTCAACATGAAGGATCTGGCAAAGATGATGAGTTATCATTCCTGCGCCGAACTGGAAACTCTTCTGAACGAGGCGGCTATCCTTGCGGCCTTTTCCCGCAGAGACAGCATCCAGATGGAAGATTTGGTAAGCGCCGTGTTGAAGCAGCAGTATGACGCGTTGGAGGATATTCCCTGCGTTTCTGATGAGATTCTTAAAAAGGTCGCGCTTCACGAGGCCGGACACTTAGTGGTGTGCGAGACCCTATGCCCCGGCAGCGTTGGATTCGCTTCTCTTTTGCCTTCCAGAGAAAATCGCTGCGGAGGATTTGTACATACCTGTATAACAGTTCCTGATTCCTGCGAAGCTCTCGTCGCATTGGCCAGCAAAGCCGCCGTAGAGATGCGGTATGCAGGACATATCGCAGAGGGCTGCAGCAGAGACATCAAGCGAGCAATCAACTGTATCCGTGAGGCGGCCGCCAAGGAGGGAACATTGGGATTTTTCCTCCTTGACGTAGAAAGCAATTCATCGAGTCCTATGTCCGAAAGCTTAAGCACCCGCAGTGAGGCTGCTGTGCAGGTGGAGCTGGAGCGGTGCTATAACAGGGCAAAGAGCATCCTCTATAAGAACGAAGCATTTCTTGAAAAAATCACCGAAGCGTTTATCGAGAAGAAAACTCTGCTCTATTCCGATATCCAACGCATCCGCAGTGCCACCGTGAAAGATAGCCATGGGACAGCGCGCGAGACGATTTCACAGTATTACAACGAGGATGAGGATTCAGAGGAAGCCCGCAAGGAGCGCATCAGGCGCATGTTGGAGGAGCATAGAAGGAATCAATGCCGTTGACAGGTATGCTGCGCTTGTCATTTTTCACCGCGCTTGGTATGATAATGACATATCCTTTGCAAAATATGATTTTGGAGGAAAAGAAATGGACGAACTCAGGCAGTTGGTGTGCGACTTAGAAAACGAGCGTGATACGAATAAGCAAATTATTAAGTTGCAAGAAATTGGTAGAAAGCTCCTTACTGAGTATGTAATAAAATTCAGAAATATAGTGATTGAACCTTTGCGAGTCGAAGCATATTACTATCCTTATAACGATACTTCAAAATTTGATGATCCATGCGCTCACCCAAGTTCAACAAAGGTGAACAATTTTGGGCACCTATATTTTATAGAGGGGAAATATGGATACCCGGGTGTTGATCTTTGCTTATCACTTGGTGACTACTATCTGTCATTTCTTATCAAAAACTCTCGTGTCGATGGAAAGCTTTTCAAGCAAATGGATCTATATGAAGAGTACCAAAACGATTGGAAGGAAATTCAGAAAGTCGATGTTCTGCACAGAATAGAAAATAATAACAAGACAGTCTTATATACCTCGCGTGTGGGACTAAAAGAGTCTCGAACTCAGTTCTTTCATGAAAAGTTGGCCGCTGTTACAGAAATCGACAACCAATACGATTGGGAAAAGGGTTTTGGGAAACTAAGAACCATCGCAAGCTATTTGGTTGAAAACGAAATTGAAGAAACAGATGAAAACATTCGCCGCATTCTTCATAGCCGGTCTAACGAAGTAAAAAGATATTGTGAGGAAATACGCAGAAATAAAGAGAAAATCTGATATGCTCTGCCTATCCGGACTTCTTTCTGACAGATATCCTTTTGATACTGCTAACCTCATAGCTGCGCTTGATGCCCACAGTATCCCCTATCGTTTCCGTTCCAACACCAAAGACATTTGGCTGCGGGATTTCATGCCGGTGCGGACAGGCTCTGGTCGGCTGATCTCCTTTCGCTATGAGCCGAGCTATTTGGCGAACGAGTCGAATCTTCGGACGGACTTCCGCAGAGACGTTGCCCTGCAGCTCGACCTATCAGTCACATACTCCGACATCAACCTTGATGGTGGGAATGTGGTGTATTCCCCTTCCCACCGCAAGGCCGTCATCAGTGACCGCATTTATGCAGAAAATCCGGCATACACCCCCGCCGCGCTGGTGCGTGAGCTGGAAGCTATGCTGGAGGCGGAGGTCATCATCATTCCCTCGTTGAAAAGCGATATGACCGGTCACACCGACGGTATGGTGCGGTTTGTGGACGAAGATACCGTCATCGGAAACGATGTTCCGTCTATCAACGGTCTGGAGCAGCGCATCAAGCGTGTTCTTCGAGGTCACGGTATCCAGGTTATTGACTTTCCGTATCAGTCGGATAAGGGCATCAGCGCCGTTGGCTGCTATCTGAATTTCCTTGAAACGGAACGCTGTATCTTTCTGCCGATATTTGGTATGGATATGGATGATAAAGCCGTTTCAATGGCACAGCGACTATTTCATAAGGTAATTGTCCCTGTCAACATCCGGGAGATTGCCAAGCAAGGCGGCTGCCTGAACTGTATCAGTTGGGAGTTGACGGAATACCTTGAAAACTGAAGAAAACCGACTATAATCATAATAGTACATCAAAATGAACAAACTGGTTGATTGCCAGAGAAGCAGTATCCGTACGTTCATTGAGAACGATGATATGGTGAACAGGATGTACATTCAGCTGACGCCGCTGATTTTCAATGAAGAAATCTGTACCGCTCGGCTACGGGGGCGAGTCATGACTGAGTCCGTTTTTTAGGACAGCATTTTAGGTAGAATGCTTACAGCAATAAAGTGAAGGAAAGGTACCTATCAAACAGGGAGAGAGAAAGATGAAACGAACGATAGTATTTCGGACTATAGCAATGATACTTGCCTTATTGATTGCAATGTCCCTTGCGGGATGTGACAAAGGTACCGTACCAACAAAACCGAATGAAACGACTCTGTCTGTCAGCCAGAAGCCGACCACAGCTCTGGGTGACGACATCACTTCAGTGAGTACGATTATTTGGATGCCGCATATAACATCGCTTATGATAATATGACGATTCTTCTGGATGAGCAGCGTGCAATGAACGCTACATATTTGGAGAATGTGAAGGAACTGACAGTAGATGAGCCTGACTACCGTTTTATGACAGAGGACGAAAAGAAGAATGCTGAACAGGAATATAAGGACGAGCGAAAACGCCTAAAAGCATACAACAAGGCTTTGAAGGAAACAAGAAAAAAGGAACTTCCAGCCCTGTACGAGCCATTGATTTTGAATTGTGATCTGCTGTTTGCGCTTGTGGATAAAATGAACATCAGTAATCAGGAGAAAGCTGAGATTGAAGCTATTTTGCAGACGGATAAAAATGGAGTGTTCCTTGTAGATCCTATCAACACACATTATTCTTTCTCTGCGAATACGTCTGGCCAGAGTATTGAGCTCAAAAAGGATAAGGCCATTATTCCAGTAAATCTCCTTTCTGCAGATGCCAAGGTGGCTGTTACAGTTACAGATAATGGAGAGTCTGCAACATTTGATGATTGCGTTGTTACAGAGGTAAAAAGAGAAGGTGATAGTGTCAATTCATTCTTTGCCCATGTATCCAGCAAACTGATGAAAGACTATAAATGGACAGCTGATTCCAAGGCCGTTGTGAAAATTGCCTACAGCGAAGGAATAGATGACATTCAATTCCT
>CALDMA010000115.1 GCA_937915075.1 uncultured Oscillospiraceae bacterium | reverse complement strand
CGCCGCCGCGAGCGCGCCGGTGATGTCGCTGCCGCCGCGGGAGAAGGTGCGGATGCGCCCGTCGGGCATCACGCCGTAGAAGCCGGGAATGACCACGCTGCGGTCGCCCGCGGCACGGCGCAGCGCCTCATAGGTCGCGTCGGTGTCCACCGTGCCGTCGAAGCGGAACTTCACCCACTCGGCGGCGTCGAGGAACTCGTAGCCGAGGTACTCGGCCATCAGCCGCGCGGAGAAGTATTCGCCGCGGGAGGCCAGCTCGTCCTTTTCGATGCCCTCCTGCATTTTTGCCCACAGGGCGTCGAAGTCGGGATTCAGGTCGAGCTTCAGGCCGCAGTCGTGCGCGATCTCGAGATAGCGCGTGCGGATCATGTCAAAAATTTCCTCGCAGCTCACGCCGTATTTGATGTGCGCGGCGCAGAGGTATAAAAGATCGGTGATCTTGTGGTCGCCGGAAAAGCGCTTGCCGGGCGCGGACACGATGACCACACGGCGGGACTCGTCGGCCTCCACGATGGCCTTGACCTTGGCGAACTGCTGGGCGTCGGCGAGCGACGAGCCGCCGAATTTCAGAACTTTAAGCATTTTCTTTACTCCTCTTCGATCCTTGCTAAGAATACCGGCTCGCCGCACGAGCGCGCGCGCTCGGCGCGCGCAAAGGCCTCGGCGACGGTGATGGGGCCGGTGCAGACGGCCTCGCTGCCCATGCGCAGGTAGAAGCGGCCGGCCGCCGCGGAATTGTCGATGTGCTTCGCCTCGTGCCGCGAGACGTAGAAGCTCGGGCAGCCCTCGATGACGTCCACGCAGTCGCTCAGCACGCTGCTGCCGGTGGGGTAGCCGCCCGCGCCCGCGCCGGAAAAGCTCAGCTCACCGAAGCGCGCGCCGCGCAGCGTGACGAGGTTGCCCGTGCCGTTCGTCTGCGCGACCGGCGACGCTGCGGGGAAGAGCGTGGGGCAGACAAAGGCGGAGACGCGGCCCTCGTGCCGCTCGGCGCGGACAAAGAGCTTGCAGACCCTGCCCAGCTCGCGCCAGGCGGCGAAGTCCTTTTCCTCCACGCTCGAGATGCCGAAGCAGGGGATCTCCTCCTCCCGCACCGACGCGCCGAAGGCGAGGTTCGCGCTGAGCACCAGCTTGCGCCGCGCGTCGTAGCCCTCCACGTCCGCGGTGGGGTCGGCCTCGGCGTAACCGAGCGCTTGCGCCTCGCGCAGACAGGTGGTATAATCGACGCCGGAGGCCGTCATGGCCGAGAGCATATAGTTCGTCGTGCCGTTCAGGATGCCGCCGACGGCGGTGATCTCATCGAGCCGCGCGGCGCGGGAGAGGGACGTGAGCCACGGGATGCCGCCGCCCGCCGCCGCCGTGCAGCGCAGCGATACGCCGCATTCCTTCGCGAGCTCCAGCAGCTCGTCGTAGTGCGCGCACACGAGCTGCTTATTCGCGGTGACGACGTGCTTGCCCGCGCGCATGGCCGCGCAGATATAACGGTAAGCCGGCTCCAGTCCGCCCATGACCTCGACTACGATGCCGACCGAGCGGTCGCGCACAATCTCGTCGAAATCATTTGTCACGGTGCAGGGAAGCTCCGGACGCGGACGGCGGGACAAAACGCTCGTCACGCGCAGATCGCTCCGCCCGAGCGTGAGCTCGTAGAAGGCCTTGCCGACGGTGCCGAAGCCGAGCAATGCAATGTTCATGGGGTGTGCCTGCCTTTCTCTCTGTATAATCCGCCAAGTATGGACGATTTGTGCAGTTTGCACGGAAATGTCCACGATAGAAAAACACTTGACTTTTTGATGGGAACAATATAACATGAGCATTGTCGAAATGCAATAGGCAATTGAAAAAATATTTTGATATGGCAAATGAAAAAAACCGAAAAGCGGAGGTATTTTGAATATGAACTATCAAAGCACGCGGAACGCGGCTCTCACCGCCTCGAGCGCCGAGGCGATCCTGAACGGCCTTGCCCCCGACGGCGGGCTGTACGCCATGCCGGCCCTCGCGGGGCTGGACTTCGACTGGAAGCGCTGCCTGACGCTCTCCACGCAGGGCATGGCGACGGAGATATTATGCGCGCTGCTGCCCGACTTCACGCACGCGGAGATGGAACGGCTCGTCCGCGCGGCCTACACCGGCAAGTTCGAGACCGAGGACCTGACCCCTACCGTCCCGGTCGGCGAGGACACGGTGCTCGAGCTGTTCCGCGGCCCCACGAGCGCCTTCAAGGACGTGGCGCTCTCGATGCTGCCGCACCTGATGACGGCGGCAAAGAAGAAGTGCGGCGTGGACGATGAGATCCTGATCCTCACCGCGACCTCCGGCGACACCGGCAAGGCCGCGATGGAGGGCTTCTGCGATGTCGCGGGCACGAAGATCATCGTCTTTTACCCCGACGGCGGCGTGTCCGCCGTGCAGAAGGCGCAGATGGTCACGCAGGGCGGCGATAACACCTGCGTCGCCGCGGTGCGCGGCAACTTCGACGACGCCCAGACCGCCGTCAAGCAGGTCTTTGCCAAGGTCGGCAGCGAAAGCCTGCTCGCGGGCAAGGGCGTTCGCCTGTCGAGCGCGAACTCCATCAACATCGGCCGTCTCGCTCCGCAGGTCGTCTACTACTTCCGCGCCTACGCCGACCTTGTCCGCCGCGGTACGGTCGCCGTCGGCGACCGGGTGGACTACGTCGTTCCCACCGGCAACTTCGGCGACATCCTCGCCGGCTACTTCGCCCGCGAGTTGGGGCTGCCTGTCGGTACGCTCGTGTGTGCGTCCAACGCCAACAACGTGCTCACCGACTTTATCCGCACGGGCCGCTATGATAAGAAGCGCCCGTTCTACCTTACCAGCTCGCCCTCGATGGACATTTTGGTGTCGAGCAACCTCGAGCGTCTGCTCTTCCTGCTCTCCGGCGACGAGCAGCTGGTGGCGAAGCTCATGCGTCAGCTCGCCGAGGACGGCGCGTATGAGGTGCCGGAGGAGCTGAAGGAGAAAATTCAATCCCTCTTCTGGGCGGGCTGCTGCGGCGACGCCGAGACGAAGCAGACCATCGGAAAGGTCTGGCAGGAGCATCATTATCTCTGCGACACGCACACAGCCGTGGCGTGGAACGTCGCGCAGCAGTACAAGGCGGCGAACCCCGGCCACGCGCCGGTCGTGGTGCTCTCCACCGCGTCGCCCTACAAGTTCCCCGCCGCCGTGCTCGAGGGCCTCGGCGAGAGGGCGGAGGGCGATGAGTTCGCCGTCATGGAGCAGCTCGAACGCCTGACCGGCGTGAGCGCACCGAAGAACCTCCGCGGTCTGCGCGAGCGCCCCGTGCGCCACACCACCGTCCTCGACCGCGAGGAGATGCTGCCCTTTGTCCTAAAAAAGGCGCAGGAAAAGAAGTGGTTTTGAAATAAGAGAGGAAGCGAAAAGCACAAGTGCTTTTCGCTTCCTTTTTTGGTATGTGCTCAGCCGGTGAATTTTGGCACGACCACGCCGCGCGGCGCGTCGGGCATCAGGTCGAAGGAGCTGCCGTCGAGCCGCCGCACCTCGTCTGCCGGATAGAGCCGCAGGAAGTCCTCCGCCGTGGCGATCACGTCGTAGCCGTGGCTGCCGTGGCGGTAGTGCATCGGTACGGTCACGCGCGGCGCGATGGCCTCCGCCACGCGCCCGGCGGTCTCCGCGTCGATGGTATAGAAGCCGCCGACGGGAAGCAGCAGCGCGTCGCAGCCGCGCAGCGGCGCAAGCTGCTCCTCGCTCAGCTCGTGACCGAGGTCGCCGAGGTGTACCACGCGCAGCCCTTCGGCGGCGAGGATATGAATAAGGTTCGTCCCGCGCAGCGCACCGCCCCGGTCGTCGTGGAAGGTCCGGATGGTCTCCACCGTGAAGGGACTGTCCCCGCGCGGCGTGAGCTCCACTGCCTCCACGAAATCATGGTCGCGGTGATGATGGGAGCAGAGCACCTCGTTCGCGCTCGTGTGCAGCGGCGGATAGCTTTCCACAAAATACGGGTCGAGCACGACACGGTAGCTGCCGCTTTCGACGGCGAAGCAGGAATGGCCCAGCCAGGTGAGCTTCATAGGCATTTTCTCCTTATCGGTTATTCTTCGCTTTTCGGCTCCTCGTCCGCGGGGAGCTTGCTTTTCTTTTTGCCGAGCCTGCCGAACGGCTTCCTTTTGCGCACCGCCCGCACGATGACCACAGCAAGTACGGCTACCACCGCTAAGAGCACAAGATTGTTCGCGATGCCGATGGCAAGGTCCTCCAGGAACAGGCCCGTGTCGCGCAGGCCGTTCGTGAACGCCCGCACGATGCGCGCGCCGAAGGTCAGCGGCGCGCCCTCGTTCTCGTCGAGCTTGTAGGTCTCGCTGAGCGTCAGGCTCACGGTGGCGTAATCCACCAGCGCGTCGTAGCGGCGCAGCGTGCCGGAGAGGCTTTCGATCTCATACTCCGTGTCGCTGATGGCGCTTTCGATGGTGATGATGTCCGCCATATTGTCCGCCTTCGAGAGCAGCTCCTGCAGACGCTCGAGCTTGATCTGCGCGGTCTTGAGACGGGAGTCGGTGTCGTAGTATTCCTCGGTGATGTTCTCCGCCGAGGAGGACATATAGGTGACGTGGCAGAGCGTGCCGACCTGCTCGCAGAAGTGCTCGTACTCCGCGGCGGGCACGCGCACGGTGAATTCGCCGTAGCGGTAGCCGCTCGAGCGGTTGCTCAGGCTCTTGCTTTCAAAGTAGCCGCCGCAGGACTTCACCAGCTCGGTGATGGCAGTCTCGCTCGTGAGATAGTCCTGCGTCTGCACCTCGATGCTCGCGCGGTAGATCATCTTCGCGTCGCTCTGCAGGACCGTGCCGCCGGTGAGCGTCTGACCGTCGTCCCAGCCGTAGTCGGCGTCCGCCGTCGGGGTCTCCGGCTCGTAGGCGTAGCCGTTTTCCGCCTTGTTGTAGTAGCTCTGGCTCGTCATCATGCTGTCCGCGCTGTCGCGCGGAGCGGCCTTGCTGCCGCAGCCCGCGAGCAGGGCGAGCAGCGTCAGCGCGCTGAGAAAGATCGCAAGTATTCTTTTCATCTTCATCCACCTCAAGATATGTGATTTGGGGTTCTCTGAAGGGTTTGACGCAAAGAAGCGGAAAAAGTTCCCATTCTTCTTATTTTTTCTCGGCTTCCAACTGCGCGAAGGTCTCCAGCGCGGCGAGAATGCTGTGCTCCTCGCCCGCGGCAGCCGCGTCCGCGCCGGCGGCGTAGGAGCCGACGCCGTGGGAAATGCACTCCCTCCAGCGCACGACGTTGTTGAGCACGCTCGCGCATCTCATGCCGCGCAGCCGCCCGACGGTCAGCAGCGCGGCGGTCTCCATGTCGCTGCCGAGCACGCCCTTTTTCGACCAGTATTCGTTGATCTCCTCGATGTCGTCGATGTAAAAGCTCTCGTGGCTGCGGATGATGCCGAGGCGGTGGGCGAAGCCCTGCGCGCGGATGCTCTCCGTCAGCGCGAGCAGCAGCTCCGTGTCCGGCACGGCGGGATAGCCCTCACGCACATAGGCACGGGAGGTGCCGTCGTCGCGCACCGCGCCGGCGGCGATGAGCAGCTCGCCGGGGGCAATGTCCGTCTGCAGGGCTCCGCAGGAGCCGATGCGGATGGCGTGCGTCACGCCGATGCTGTGCAGCTCCTCGACCGCGATGCCGGTCGAGACACCGCCCATGCCCGTGGACATCGCCAGAATGCGCGCGCCGCGGTAGGTACCGACAAGGCTGCGGTATTCGCGGTTCATGCCGAGGTCCTCGACCTCGCTCATGTGCGACGCGACGCGCTCGGCGCGCTTGGGGTCGCCGGGCAGGATGGCATAGCGGACGTTCAAGCTCTCGTCCAGTTGGATATGGGGCTGTTTCATGGGTGCTTCTCCTCTCAGCGTGTGGGTTTCAAAAAGTTGGATGTGCCGTCACCGCTCCAGCAGAAAGCGCGCGACGCTTTCCATCGCCGCGGCGGCCTTGCGCAGGGGGAACATCTGAAAGACGTGCCACATCCCTTCGCTCACCTCGAAGCGGCAGGGAACGAGCGCACGCTCCAGCGCGTGACAGAGCATCTCGGAATCCGAATACAGGATCTCGTGATCGCCGGCCTGAATGAGCGTCGGCGGGAAGCCGGTAAGGTCGGCGAAGAGCGGCGAGAGATCGGGCGAGGCGTAGTCCCGCCCGCCGGCGTAGGCGGCGCGCACGGCCTCAATGTACTCCGGCGTGAGCATCGGGTCGCTCTCCGCGCGTTCGGCGTAGGACGCGCCCGACATGGTCATGTCCGTCCATGGGGACATCAGCACAAGCGCTCCGGGCAGGCGGCGGCCCGCCGCCTTGAGACGGCGGCACAGCACGAGCGCGAGGTTGCCGCCCGCGCTGTCGCCCGCGAGCACAATGCCCCGTGCGCCGTAGCCAAGCAGCATGAGATGATCCCACGCGCGCAGCGCGTCCTCGACGGCGGCGGGGTAGGGGTGCTCGGGCGCGAGACGGTATTCAAAGCTCAGCACGTCGTAGCCCGTGACGTGCGCGAGCTTGGACGCGAGCACGCGCGCGTAGCCGAGGTTGCCGCTCGTGTAGCCGCCGCCGTGACAGTAGAGAATGGCATGGCGGCTGCCGTGGGGTGCCTTGAGCCGCATCCACGCGGCGTTCATGCCGCCGAGCGAAAATTCCTCATAGTCCATGCCGGCCATCGGCGCGGTCAGCCGGCCGAGGACCTCCTGACTGCGGCGCTGGTGCTCCAGCTCCTCCTCGGTCATGCTCTCCGGCGCGCCGGCGCTGTGCAGCGCCTTGAGCGCGCGCATCAGCGGATCGAGGCGCGGGCTCTCGGCCTCGTTTTTCTTCTTTTTCAGCGGAAGGTTCAGCTTGTTTTCCATCGTTATCTCCTGCCTGTGCTTGCTTTTGCTGTCTGCATGATATCATATTTCCGTAAAAAAGAAAAGGAAAACCGTCATTTTTCTTGTGGTGCGCGCGCCGCTGTGCTACAATAAAACATCCGATGTGATGCCGCGCGGAAGGAGGAAACGACAATGGCAAGGCCCGACAGCAAATGGTACAAGCTCGACAGCGCGGGCATTCTCTACTCCGCGCTGCAAAAGGAGGAGTATTCCGCCATCTACCGCTTCTCCGCCCGGATGGAAAAAGAGGTCGATCCCGCCGCGCTCCGGCGCGCCATCGACCGCTGTATGCCGCGCTTTCCGAGCTTTGCCGTGCGCATCCGCAAGGGCCTGTTCTGGTACTATCTCGAGCCGAACCGCGCGCCCGGGCCGTTTTTGAAGGAGGATGTCTCCGACCCATGCCAGCCCGTCCGCTTCCGCGAGGACAACGGCTGGCTCGTGCGCTTTTACTATTACCGCGAGCGCATCTCCGTCGAGGTGTTCCACGCGCTGTCCGACGGCGGCGGGGCCATCGTCTTTTTCCGCACGCTCCTTGCCGAATACCTTCGCCAGACCGGCGTGGAGGTCCCCGCGGGAAACGGCGTGCTCGACCTGAACGAGCCGCCGCGCGAGGAGGAGCTGGAGGACGCCTACGCCCGCTATGCGGGCCGCCACGCCTTCGGCCTGCGGCGGCTGCCGAGGGCCTACCAGAATACCGGCACGCCGGAGCCGTTCTACACCTTTCATGTCACGATGGGCTTCGTGCCGCTCTCCCGCCTGCGCGAGCAGGCGAAGAAGTATAACGCCTCCATCACGGAATATCTCTCCGCTGTGCTGATCCATGTGATCCTTGAAAAGCAAAAGCGGGAAAAGCCCTACCGCGAGCGTCCTGTGGCGCTGGCTGTGCCGATCAATCTGCGCGGCTTTTTTCCAAGCGAGACGCTGCGCAACTTCATCACCACCGTCCGCCCGTATATCGACCCGGCGCTCGGCGACTACACCTTCCCCGAGATCGTCTCGCAGGTGCGCCATTTTATGAAGCTGCACATCAACCGGCAGGAGCTGCAGGCGGCGTTCACCGGCAACGTCCGCTTTACGGAGAATTTTGCCCTGCGCCTCATTCCGGTCGTGCTCAAGAACCCGGTCATGGCGCTCAACTACCGCCTGCTCGGCGTGCGCCCGTATTCCTGCACCTACACCAACCCCGGCGCGTTCACCGTGCCGCCGGAGATGGCGGCGCATATCCGCGGGGCGGAGGTCATTTTAGGTCAGGCGACCGTGCCGCGCTGCCACTGCGCCTCCATCAGCTACGGCGATACCATGGAGATCACCTTTGCCGGCACGCAGGCGGAGACGGACACCGAGCGCGACTTTTTCCGCTTCCTCGTGCGCGAGGGCATCCCCGTGCGCGTGGAGAGCAACCGCTGAGAGATCGAAAGAAGGAATTTGATGTCATATTGTGTCAAATGCGGCGTGGAGCTGGATGACAGCGCGGAGG
>CALDMA010000114.1 GCA_937915075.1 uncultured Oscillospiraceae bacterium | reverse complement strand
CAGGAGGATCGCCTGATTTTTGAGCTATTGCTATTTCATAAAAAACGGCTTGAGACACACCATCGTGTCCCAAGCCGTTTTTCTGTTTTCTAAATCTTCCTTATTTCTGCGGCTCCGCCGCGTCCGCCTTCCGCGTTTTCTCCGGCAGCTGCGAGAGAATGACCGCCGTAAGCATCAGCGCGCAGCCGAGGTACTCCCGCCCGCTCATGCGCTCGTGCAGGATGATGGCGCCGCAGACCGCAGCGAAGAAGGACTCCAGGCTCAGCAGCAGCGAGACGACCGTCGGGTCGCCGTCCTTCTGCGCCAGAATTTGCAGCGTGTAGCCGCCCGCGCTCGAGAGGATGCCGATGTAGAGGATGTAGAACGTACACTCGCCGAGCGCTGCAAAATCGACCGTTTCAAAGGCGAAGGCGCAGGCGGTGGAGAGGACCATCATCACCGCGAACTGCACGCAGGAGAGCGCGATGCCGTCCACCTTCTGCACATAATGATCCACGCAGAGGATATGACCCGTGAAGGCAAAGGCACACAGGAAAACGAGGAAGTCGCCGCGGCCGAAGCTCATCGCGCCCTCGCTGCCCGTGAAGCAGAGGAAGTAAAGACCGACCACTGCGATCAAAACGCAGAGGAACAGCCTTTTGCTTGCCTTTTTCCCGAGGAACATGCCGGCGAGCGGCACGAGCACGATGTAGAGCGCCGTAATAAATCCCGCCTTGCCCGCCGTGGTATCGGCAATGCCGAGCTGCTGCAGGTTCGTGCCGAGCGTCAGAAAGATGCCGCACACGAGGCCGCCCTCCAGCAGGTCCTTTTTCTGCTGCGGCGTATACTTTTCCTCGTGCCGCGCGCGCCGCAGGATGAGCACGAGCACCCCCAGCACCAGCACGGCGGGGATCGAGCGCGCCGCCGTGAAGGTGAAGCCGCCCACTTTTCCCGCGCCGAGGCTCTGTGCCACGAACGAGCTGCCCCAGATGAATGAAGTGATGAGCGGCAGGATCACTTGCTTTGTATTTCTCTTTTTCATAGCACTTGCCCGCCCCTTTCAAAAATGGTATAATTCTTAACGAAACAAGAATATCGCCTATCGTAGCAAAAAGCGCCGCGTTTGGCAAGTACCCCGTGAAAATATTTTTTGATAGGAGCCTTTCCATGTATCTCTTCGATCTTGACGGCACGCTCATCGACTCCAACGGCATTTGGGCGGAGGTGGACCGCACCTTCCTCGCCCGCCGCGGCTTTCCCTATACCAAGGAGTATTACGAGGGCGTGGCGCACACCATCTTCCCCCTCGCCGCCGTGTTCACCAAGGAATACTGCCATCTCTCCGAAAGCACAGACGAGATCATGGCGGAGTGGATGGAGCTGGCGAAGGACAACTACGCCCACGTCGCGCTCAAGCCCCATGTGCGCGAGTATCTGGAAAAGCTCCGCGCGCAGGGCGAGCGCATGGCGATCTTCACGAGCTGCGTCCCCGCGCACTGCAAAACGGCGCTCGCTGTCCACGACCTGAACCGCTTCTTCGAGCGCGTCGTTTTCGCGCAGGAGCTGGGCATGGACAAGAGCGACCCGGCAATCTTCACCAAGGCGACGGAGCTGCTCGGCGTCGCGCCGCAGGAGTGCATTTTCTTCGACGACTCGGTCAAGTCATGCCGCAGCGCCAAGGCGAGCGGCATGACGGTCATCGGCGTGTACGACGCCTTCTTCGAGGGTACGAAGGACGAAATGCCGCGTGTCTGCGACCGCTTTATCCGCGATTTCGGCGAAATGCTGTAAAGCTTAACCGCATTACAGCTGTTGAAAGGAGCGAAGCACAGGGATCTTCTGTGCTTCGCTCCTTGTTATTTTTTTGTCATGTGGACGCCGGCGGTCTTGAGCATCAGCTTTTTTGTGCCCACCTGCTCGAACGCCACCTCGATGAGCGCGTCGCCGCCCATCGGCGTGGCCGAGATCACCATGCCATCGCCGAAGGTCTTGTGGTTGACCTGATCGCCCGCCGAAAGCTGCAGCGTCATTTTGCTTGCTGCCGGCTTCGCTGCGGCGCTGACCGCAGCCTTCGGGTGCGTCGGGCGCGCGACCGTGCCGGAAAAGCCGGTCGTCACCGAGCCGCCGCGGCTGCCGTAGCCGCTGCCGAAACCCGAGCTTCGGCCAAAGCTGCCGTAGCCGTCGGCGTAGTCCTCGTCGTAGCGGCTGCGCGGCTCCGCCGAGGGCTTCGAGAGCCAGTTGACGTTCTCGGTGGGGATCTCGTTCAAAAAGCGCGAGGGCGCGTTCGGCGTTGTGCGGCCGAAGAGCATTCGCTGGCGCGCGTTCGTCAGCGTCAGCTTTTCCTTGGCGCGCGTCATGGCAACGTAGCAGAGGCGGCGTTCCTCCTCCAGCTCCTCCTCGTCGCCGACGGCGCGATTTCCCGGGAAAATGCCCTCCTCCATGCCGACGACATAGACGCAGGGAAATTCCAATCCCTTGGCGCTGTGCATCGTCATGAGCGTCACGCAGTTGTCGCTCGAGGCGCTGTCAAGGTCGGTATAGAGCGCGATCTCGTTGAGGAAGCCCGCGAGCGTCGCGTCCTCCGGCTCGCCGTCGAGGAAGGCGAGGATGTTGGATTTGAGCTCCTGCACGTTCTCCAGACGCCCGCGGCTCTCCATGTCGCCCTTGTCCTCCAGCGCGCGGAGATAGCCGGACTGCTCGCACACAAGGGCATAGAAGTCCGCAAGCTCCGTGTCCCCTGCCGCATCGTC
>CALDMA010000113.1 GCA_937915075.1 uncultured Oscillospiraceae bacterium | reverse complement strand
AGCGTCTGGCTACGGACCAGAAGGCCGGGGGTTCGAATCCCTCACGGCGTACCAAAACTCCTCGAAATCGTCTGATTTCGAGGAGTTTTGCTTTTCATAAGTTGCTATTTTCGGTTGCTGCTTTTTCCTGACCCAAGCGCTGACCCCAACGGGAGCGGATAGCGGAAAGGACTATACCGCACGGGATAGGATATTGCCCATTGTTTGCGCCGCCTTGAGCTGGGCGTCGGTGGTGACATGGGCGTAAGTGTCCAGCGTGAAGCCTGCGGAGTAGTGGCCGAGCATGGAGGACACCGTTTTCACGTCCACGCCATTTCGGAGCAGATTGCCGCGCAAGGCGCAGCATGGTGAAGGGGGCCATTCTTGCCGGAAGAATGGCCCCCTTTCGATCCCCCAAGACCGTGAGGGGCCGCAGCCCCTCAACCCTGCCATTTCAAGCCTTACAGCAGACCGACTGCACGCGCTGTGCAATAAAGTTCGTGCAGTTTTTATTGCCGCTTTCGACTTGACTTTCTTCTTGCGGCCGCTGCCGCTCTGACGCGGAGTTACGAAGAAATTTGCCGACATCCAGCACCACCACCGCAGTAGCGGTACAGGAATTTGCTATCAGTTCGTACCATACCCGCAGCAGCGGCCAAGCGGAAAAAGGAGCAGACCAGATCGTTCAGAAGAGCGAAACAAACGAACTGTTGCCGAAATGACGATTCGGTATGAGCGGTTCGGGGGTCAAGGGGCTTGCCCCTTGCGTTCTCTTGGGGTTTCAAAGGGGCGGTTCTCTATGGTAGAGAATCGCCCCTTTGTTATGCGCCGTGCGGAGCGCGGCATAGCAAGGTTGTACGCCGAGCCGATCATCTGGTGAATGTTTCGCACCGTCTTTGGAGCCAGACCTTTCGGCTTCTTTTTCGCTTCAATGCGGTCAACTCTGCCACCATCCAACAGGTGCTTGTAGAATCTCTGCAAGTCCAGAGAGGTCGGGTCTGCCAGCGAAACACTGCCGATCTGCGGCTTGATGTGGTTCTTCAGAAAGCCTTGACTGGTTTTGAATGTGGACGGACGTAGCTTTACCTTGCTATGCAGAAATCACTTTTTCAGGCAGTTGAAAACAGCGGTTTTACAGACCGACTGCGGAACGACCACCTCGAAAAGCACGCTGCTACGGGTGTTTGACGCCCTCGATGACCATCTATGACTGCGGAAATGCCCTCCAAGGTGTACCTACCGACTGCGGTTTCAAAACCTCGGAAAGCCCCGCACTGCGGGGCTTTGTGGGCGGAAGGTGGTCGCAAGCGACCACCTTCCTTTATCTCGCACAAAATCGAACGGGGTACATAATGCGAAAAAGCGAGGCAAAAAGTTGCAAAAACGGGAAACGAAAATCTTCCGTCAGAGCATTTTTCTGTAGAGAGAAAAATGCTCTACTCTACCGCTTTCGCACACTCGGTCACAAACGGCTCACGTTCGCCTTCACTCCCGAAAGCGGGTTACACACTTGCCCACGCCAGCAAAATCGCACGCAGCAGCTCACAGGGGCAAACAGGGGGGTATTTTCGCACACGGCTGCCTGGTGACAGGAAGGCGTGGAAAATTGGTCTGGGGACGAAGAGACTCGGACCTGCGGTGACGCGCCGCGGCGCGTCACCGCAGGTCCGAGTCGTCGCAGCCCCGCCGGGCTATAAATCGTCCAGAAGCGTCAGGAAAATCAGAGGTCATTTCGTTTCTCGTTGCTGATCGACGTCCCACTTGACACAATATCAAAAAATGGAGTACAATAAATAAAATTTGGGGGAGGATGCCACTATGAGCAATTACCCATTTAAATATCCGATTAGTTACGGGACGGATACATTTTGCGTGGTCGGGGTCGCTACGCCGACCGCATCTACGCCAACCGCGGTACAGTATGATAAACTGATTATGGTGCTGGTCTGTGAGCAACGCGGTGGGACGATTTTGGACGCTGAATGCAATATGGTCGTCGATGTGACCAGCGATTACATTGCTTCGCTGCTCATCGGGCACAGTCTTTATACGGAACTGGAGATTATGGTAAAAGAGCTGCAGGAGAAGTATAATGGGATTAGCCAGAAGGCGCTGATCGTTGCCCTACGGGACGCCTATTCAAAAATGAGAGATCGCGGTATGCAGTCATCTGATATGACAGTCTAAAAGGTTGCCGCAACCAATTAGAAGCGAGCAAACATTTTCTATCAATTCTCTGCAGAATAACGCAAGTTTATTCTTGACAAATTTTAGCATTCCTTGCTATAATAATATCAGAATATTTGATGTTCTGCTTTGCGAGGGGTATGAATGGGTCGTTTGCCCGCCTTTATACTTCTGCCGCGAGTGGGGGTTCATCTGTGCAAGAGCAGCTTACGTCTGCTGTGCCTCGATGAGTCCCCTTTGTTTTTTATCATGGCGCGAACACGCAGGAGGGAGAAGACAGTCTATGCGCGGTTTTCCGCAAAATGCGGTTTGTGTTGTTGGCCTTTCTAAGGCCCCCAGCCAAAATCCGATCACCTTTGTTCATCAGTCCTTAATCGGCTCTTTTGTGGTAGACAACACGACTGGCCGGATTTATGCGGTGCAATTCAATACGATCTGCGGTATTACCAGCAACTTTCTTGAAGAACAGCTTGTGGGCTTGAGTCTGCTGAGCGACATGGAGGAGATGCGGGAGCGTATTATGACTCGCTACCTCGGCGATTCCCGAAAGGCGATTATCGTGATTCTGCGTGACGCAGCAGCTAAACTGCGCGAGCGGCAGGTTCCCGCGTAGCAAATATCGTCCTATTAACAATATTGATCAGTTTTACCGGTGGCTGCGAGGCTTACTCCTCGTGGTATATCCGGCAAGATCCTGAAGGCAGAGACTTTTCCCTGTCATCAGGATTTTTTGCGTTTTTAGCGCAAACGCCATCGTGCGTACGCAATAAAGAACAGGAGGGAAATTATGTATGATTTGATCATTCGCGGCGGTATGATCGTAGACGGCACACGCGCTCCGGCCTATCAGGCGGACGTCTGTATTCAAAACGGGCGCATTGCCGAGATCACAGCACAATGCGGCGCCGAAGCGAAAGAGGTGATCGACGCAGCTGGAAAGATCGTATCGCCTGGCTTTATCGACATTCACACCCACTCGGATCTCGCCCCGCTGTCTCCGTTTGACCCGGAAAGCAAAACGAATCAGGGCGTCACCTTTGAACTGACCGGGAATTGCGGCATTTCCCCGCTCCCAAGCACGCCGGAGACCCGAGCAGCCATTACGGAATACTACCTGAGCAATTTGCAGTACCCGCCTATGGACATTACAGTCAATACGCTTGACGAGTACATCCGACAGGCAAACGCACACCGCAATATCGCAAACTATGGAATGCTGATTGGTCATAGTGCGTTGCGCGGCTGTGTAATGGGCTTCGACAATCGGCCGCCGACGCTGGATGAACTGTCTGCGATGGAAGATCGTTTGGACAAAGAGCTTTCCATGGGTGCATTCGGCATGAGTCTCGGTCTCATCTATCCTCCCAGCGCATTTGCCGAAACTGGAGAACTGGACGCGCTGGCACGCATTGTCCGCAAGCACAACGGATTCCTTGCTGTTCATATCCGCAACGAGGGTCCGCGCGTATTTGAGTCGGTGGAAGAAATGCTTGGCGTTGCGGAACGGTCAGGTGTACATCTTCAGATATCTCATTTGAAGATCATGACAAAGTCTCTTTGGGGCCATTCGCAGCGTCTGCTCGATATGATCGACGCAGCACGGGGACGCGGTATTCATGTGACCTGCGACCAATATCCATTCTTCGCGTCCTCGACCGGAATGACAGCGCTTGTACCAAAATGGGCGCACGCGGGCGGTCTGCATCCAATGCTCGCCCGTATCAACGAGCCGGAGCAGAAGCTGCGTGACGACATTTCGCGCGAAATGGAAAGCCGCGGCGGCGCGGAGCGTGTGATGATCTCCTCCACGCACGGCGCAGAGCCTGCGTGGGAGGGAAAGATGGTCAGTGACATTGCCGTACAGCTCGGTCAGGAGCCTGTGGATGCCGTGTTGACGATCTTGCAGAGATGCCATGCCAACGTCCACTGCAATTACTTCTCACAGAGCGAAGCGGACATGGAGAATATCCTCAGTCGCACAGACATTGCAGTCGCCAGCGACGGCTATAACTATTCCTATGACCGTTCGATCACTGTGGATACCCCTCATCCGCGTAATTTCTCGACTTTCCCTCATGCGCTTGAGCTGGCACA
>CALDMA010000112.1 GCA_937915075.1 uncultured Oscillospiraceae bacterium | reverse complement strand
ACCGCTTGTCCCTTTATACATTCGCGCTGTCTTCTCTCATGGAGGTCATGCTCAGCGGCAATTTCAAAGAATCCTAGGGCGGATATAATGTCTGAAGTCTTCTGCACTCCTTTCGGACGACCTTCTTCAGTGCAAACATCGTCTTCGGCTGATAATGCCGGTGCAAAATTTGCTGATTATTGCACTTGCGAAGCTGTCCGAGCCGTGAGATCAGTCCCGAAGCCCTCTTGAACGAGATGACGCGGTTCCTGTCTCGCCTGTAGTAGTAAAGGTGAAGCGACTGCTTGAGCCGGAATAGATTGTGCTTTCGCAGGATCGTGTAACCGTGTCCGAATCGGTATCCAAGGGCGGAGGGCAGGCGCTCTCGGCGGTGCCGCTGCTTTTTCTTCGGCAAAGCCTGATGCGCTCTCTCGACCTTTGGCGTAAAACCGACGCGGAAGATCTGCCAGTTATCCTTGATCTTCATTCCGATCTCACCGAGCCACTTCTTAATATCCTCCAGCAGCTTCCTCAGCTTTCGCTTGTTGGAGCTGAAGATCGTGAAGTTGTCCATCTGCCGCAGATAGTGCGTCACGCCGTACTGCTTTTGGTGGATCATCAGGTCTAAGGGCTGGAGTGTCAAATGGAGAAACCATGCGGAGAAGAATGCGCCGATGAGAACGCCGTATTCCATAATGGCGTCGCATAGCCAGAGCGTTTCGGTGTCCTTGAACACCCGCTTCAGCGCTTCGATGACATAAGGCGGGTCAAGCTCCTCAAAGCAGTGGTAGATGTCGCACTCGCAGCAATACTTTGTGCCTTCCGCATCGTTCTTCATCCACTTCTTCAAAGCCTTGACGCCATAAGAGTTCCCTCGGCCGGGGACGCTTGCGATGCAGTACCGGTCCATGCTCCGCATAATGTGCGGAATCATCGGCTGCACAACAGCGTGGTGAACATATTGGTCCGGCCACAGGAGCGGCTCGTTGATGTCTCTCCACTTGCCCTTGCCGCTGTCCGCGTTGCGGTCCCAGCGCCGTCGCTTGAGTGGCGGGTGCATGTGCTCGTCTCCGTCGACCAGACCTTGGACGAACGCTCGGAGCTTCTCCACATATTCATCCATATTATTTTCGATCTCAATGACCGTCTTGTTCAGGCTGTGATTGCCGTTGCGTCGGTGCCCGGCGTTCACTTCCTGAATTGCCAGACGAAGGTTTTCGTCCGATATGATCTCTTTGTAAACTCGAACTCGTTTCATCAGGGATATTTTTCCTCCTTGTAGCCTCACAACCGTTCCAGCGCCGCGGGGTGTTCCAAGGCGAGACCTGGCCCGAAGTGTACTAAGCTGTGTCCTGTCGGCTTATCTTCAGCAAGTGCTGTGCGGTCAACCGTGCGATATAGAAAGGGTGAGGGACCCCTACTACCAAATGGAGGGTTAGCCTGTGGCTTAGCAAGGATGCGACAGCCGATGTTGTCGTTCGAGTTCGACGTTCTGTTGTAGTTGACGTAGAACGGACCGTGATTCTGGTTCTGGTTATAGTTACCGCCATGGTGCAGGCACGGGTTACTACCGTTGAAGTTCCAGTTATCCGGGACCATCGTCTGCTGCACAGTTGACCCCATGTATGATTTTGTTTTCTAAAATATCAGTGAAATGCAAGGGGAAGGGGCTGCGGCCCCCTCACCCCTGCACTCCTACCCCTTCAGGGGAATAGTCACGCCGCCTTTGGCGGACGTTCCTGGAGGCGACAGCCGATGCCGCCGTCCGAGTTCGACGCCCTGTAGTAGTAGACGCAGAACGGACCGTGATTCTGGCCCTGGTCATAGTTACCGCCATGGAACAGGCACGGGTAACTACCGTCGAAGTACCAGCCATCCGGGACATAGGTCGTTGTACTGCCTCCGGCTGTATTCGGGAACAGCGCCCATTCAAGGCCGCTTGCCGTCGGGATCGTGAAGTCGGACGGATAACCCGAAGAGGGCGTACCGACCAGCGTACCGTTCGCACTGTCGCTGAAGTTGTTGGGATTTGTGATGACATTCAGGCCGTTACTGTTGTAATAGCAGCCGTCCATCCAGTCATAAACATTGTCCCACCAGCCCTCGATGTTGCGATACTGCGTGAAGCCGTAGCTGTCGCGGCTTGCTGCGGTCGTACCGGTGTGGTAACCCATTGCGTCGGTCTGGCCGTTGTTCATCTTCGAGCCGCTTGTAGAGCAGCCTCTGCCGATGCGCTCGCCGTTCCAGTCGGCAAACTCCACAAGGAACAGCATGTTCACATACCAGAACTGGGCAAAGTCCATCTGCCAGAAGTTGCTTCCAAGATTATGAATACCGGTTCTCGCCGCACTTCTCGTGATATTTACCTGCTGGGCGGCGCCCGTGGTGGACTTGTAGCCGCTCGCGCAGTGGTAGCGGCCAATGTAGGAATAGTCCAACTCACCAAGGCCGTCCCCGCGGTCGCGGTTCACCGGGTCAACGGAGAAGCCCTCCACATAACCGTCCGCGATCTGGAGCTTCAGCTTCTTGCCGGTCTTCGTCCACTTGAAGTAATACTTCGGCTCCTTGACCTCAACGCCGCCGGAGCGCGTCTCCTTCACCATACCGCTCCACGGCATCAGGTTGTCGAAGGGAGAAGAGCCGCTGCCGTTGTTCACCGCCGGAGACGGGTCGCCAAAGCTCGCCGCCGCGTCCGTGCGCGTGCCCTTGGTAGAGCCGCTGCTCGTCCAGTCCCACTCAACGCCGTAGATTGTCACGAAAGTGGCCTTGACCGAAACAGTCGTGTCGGAGGCAGCCTTGTAGTTCGTGCCCTCAGCGACCTTGACGGTGATCTTCGCCGTGCCGGTCGTGTCATTCACGCTCTCCACGGTCACAACGCCGGTGCTCTGGTTGATGGACTTGATCTTCGCAACGCTCGTGTTGTTCGAGGTCGCCGTGATCGTGCCGTTGCCCTTGCGGTTCACCGTGAAGGTAGCCGTTTTGGCGCTGGTGTTCAGCACGATGGAGCTCGGCGAGTTGGTCACGCTGTTCGCGGCCTTGCCGATCGTCCAAGAGGCCGTCTTGCCGCCGACCGTACCGTCAGACCACTGATAGTTGGAAGTCGGCGTAAAGGTGGCGCTGTAAGTGCCTGCGTTGGTCGCAGCCGTCACGGAAACGGTCATCTTGGCGGAGTCGTAGGCAGTGTTCCACGAAGGAGTCTTCGCGTTGCCGTCGTAGGTCAGTGTGCCGCTCTGGGCGGGCACCGCCGCAATGGTGGCTCTGCCGATGGTCCACTTGATGCTCTTCGGCGCGGTCGTACCGTCTGTCCACATGCCCTTCTTCAGCGTAAAGGTCGCTGTGTACTCGCCGGCATTCGTCTTGGCATCCACGCTCACAGAGGAGTTCTCACTGTCAAAGTTCTGCCAGCTCGGCGTCTGCGCGCTGCCGTTGTAGGTCAGCGTCCCGCTCTGCGAAGGAATGGAAACCAGCACCGAGATGATCGTCCACTTTACTTCCTTGGCACCCGTGCTTCCGTCCGACCACTTGTAGTTGGAAGTCGGCGTAAAGGTCGCCGTGTACTCACCGGCAGCCGTACCGGAGGTATCGCCGCCAATGGTCATCTTGCTGGTGTCATAGCCGCTCCAGCTCGGTGTCTTGCTCGTGCCGTCGGCCACCAGCGTTCCCGTCTGCGTCGGCAGAGCCGAGATCACAGCGCGGTCGATCGTCCACTTTACGCGGGCTTCGTCCGTGCCATCGGGGAACAGATAGCCGTAGGAAAGCTTGAAGATCGCCGTGTAACTTCCTGCGTCAGAAGCGCTCGTCACGCCGGAGATCTCCATTTTGAGCGGATCGTAGCCGTTCCAGCTCGGTGTCTTGTCCGAACCGTTGTAGGTCGGAATGTTCGTCTGCGTCGGAACGGCAATGGTCTTGCCCTGCACCGTAACGACAAGGTCGACGCTCTTCGTCACACCCTCGTAGGTGTATTCGAGCTTCATGACCTGCCGCCCCAGCGTAGAGAAGTTCGTCGTCGGATAGGTGTAGTCCAGTACCGTCTCCGTGCTCCCGTCCGAGAAAGTCGCAGTCACGACCATACCCGTCGGGTCAAGGCTCTCCTGATACTGGTAGACCGTCTTGTTCGGCTGTGTGGTGATGGCGATGCTGACAAGCACCTTTTCCACCGTCACAGCGACTGTCGCGGTCTTCGTGATGCGACCCTCGGTGTAGGTGATGACGACTTCGCTCACCCCGTCCGTAAGAACGGAGGGAGAGACGGTGTAGCCCGTCACATTTGCCATCAGACCT
>CALDMA010000111.1 GCA_937915075.1 uncultured Oscillospiraceae bacterium | reverse complement strand
CCCCGCCGCCGGCGGCAAAAATTGTAAATTTTTAAAATCCCTCTTTTATCCCAATACACTTTGTGTTATATTAAAAGCTGTATTATTACGTCTGCTCCCGGGGAAGAGAAAGGAGATCATACGATGGAAAACCGCGTTACCGTCAGCATCTGCGGCGAGGAGTATACCTTTGTCGCCGAGGAGGCCCCCTCTTATATGCAGAAGGTCGGCGCTTACGTCGGCACGAAGATGGACGAAATGCTCACCGGCGCGAAGGTGGGGCGCACCGACGCCGCCGTGCTCGCCGCGGCGAACATCGCCGACGAGCTCTTCAAGGAGCGCGAGGCCAGCGAGGCGCTGCGCCGCCAGCTCAAGCAGTACATCGACGACGCCGCGCAGGCGAAGAACGAGGTCAGCGAGCTCAAGCGCGAGCTGTTCAAATTGCAGAACAGGAAATAATGACGGAGCTGCTCTCTCCCGCGGGCGGACGCGAGGCGCTGGTCGCCGCCGTGCAGAACGGTGCGGACGCCGTGTATATGGGCTTTGGCAGCTTCAACGCGCGCCGCAGCGCCAGGAACTTCAGCGATGAGGAATTTCTGGCGGCGGTGCGTTATTGCCATTTGCGGGGCGTGAAGGTCTACCTGACGCTCAATACGCTCGTGACCGACCGCGAGCTGCCCGCGCTCGCCGAGACGGCGCGGAAAGCGAGCGAATACGGCGTGGACGCGATCCTGGTGCAGGACTGGGGCGTTTACGAGACGCTGCGCGCGGTGATCCCCGATGTGCCGCTGCACGCGAGCACGCAGATGGCGCTGCACACGCTCTCGGGCGTGGAGGAGGCGGCGCGGCTCGGCATGACGCGGGCGGTGCTCGCGCGCGAGCTGTCGGGCGAGGAGATCCGCGAGATCGCGGAGCGCGCGCCGATCGAGATCGAGACCTTTGCGCACGGGGCGCTTTGTATGTGCTACTCGGGGATGTGCGAGATGTCCGCGGTGATCGGCGGGCGGAGCGGCAACCGCGGCGCGTGCGCGCAGCCCTGCCGCCTGCGCTATGG
The DNA here is from genome assembly GCA_937915075.1 of uncultured Oscillospiraceae bacterium. GTDB lineage: Bacteria > Bacillota > Clostridia > Oscillospirales > Oscillospiraceae > Hominicoprocola. Next base: position 38,729 of record CALDMA010000111.1, on the reverse strand, counting down.
CTGGCACGGGAAGGCGGACGCGAATCCGCTGTCGCTCAAGGACGCGAACCTCGCGGCGTATGCCGGCGAGATGGCGGAGATGGGCGTGGCGTGCCTGAAGCTCGAGGGGCGCATGAAGCGGCCCGAGTATGTGGCGGCGGTGACGGGCATCTATGCCGCGCTGCTGCGCGAGCATCGCGCGCCGACGGCGGACGAGCAGAAAAAGCTTGCGCTGGCGTTCTCGCGCGACGGGTTCACGGCCGGCTATTACCGCGGCCGTCGCGGAAAGGAAATGTTCGGTGTTCGCCCGGAGAACGCGCGGTGGCCGGAGGAATGGTTCGGCGAACTGCGGGCGGCCTATGAAAAAGAGGATATGCGGCTCGTGCCGGTGCGCTTCCGCGCGGCGCTTCGCGCGGGCGAGCCGATGGGGCTGACCGCCGAGGACGGCGACGGGCATTGCGTCACGGTCACGGGGGCCGCGCCGGAGGCGGCGCGGAGCCGCGCGGTGACAGCCGGGGAGGTCGAGGCCCGTCTGCGCAAGACCGGCGGGACGGCGTTCACGGTGTCGGACTGCGCGGTGACGGCGGAGGACGGGCTGTCCGTTCCGGCGAGCGCGCTCAACGCGCTGCGGCGCGACGCGCTCGCGGCGCTGGAGGCGATGCGGACGGAGGTACCCGCGCGGCGCGAGGGGACGTTTGTCCCGGTTGAGAGGATCAAAAACCCGACGGAGCCGCCGCGCTTTACGGCGTCCATTTACCGGGCTGAACAGCTCACCGATGCGCTGGTGAACGAGGGCGTGGAGACGGTGTATGTGCCGCTGGAGCTGCTGCCGTCGGTCGACGTGGAGAAATACCGAGAACGGACGAGGTTTGCCGCCGTGCTGCCGCGCGTGTGGCGGACGGCGGATGAGGAAGGTCTGCGCGAGCGGCTTGCCGCCGCGAAGGCGCGCGGCGTGGAGCGCGCGGTGCTCGGGAATCTGGGGCATTTCGCGCTCGTGCGCGGACTGGGCATGGAGCTGCGCGGGGACTTCGGGCTGAATGTGTTCAACTCCGCGGCGCTGCGGTTTTTGAAGGAGCAGGGACTTGCGGGCGCGACGCTGTCGTTCGAGCTGCGGCACGAGCAGATGCGCGACATCAGCAAGTGCATCCCCTGCGAGGCCATCGTCTACGGGCGGCTGCCGCTGATGATTACGGAAAACTGCATCGCGGCGAATGAGTTCGGCTGCCGGCACTTTAAGGAGCGCTGCGATGCCGTCTGCGCGGACAGCGCGTGTATCGGAGCGCCGGAGCTGACCGACCGTGTGGGCGAGCGGTTCCCTGTGCTGCACGCCTACGGCTGCCGGAGCGAGCTCCAGAACGGCAAGACGCTGTGGCTGGCGGACAAGCCGGAGTACCGGAAAATCGGCTTGACCTACGCGCGGCTGCGGTTTACGACCGAGTCGGCGGAGGAGTGCGTGCGTGTGCTGCGGGCCTATCGGGGGCGGGAGGAGTACACGCCCAAGGACATCACACGCGGGCTTTTCTACCGCGGCGTGGAGTAAAAATGAAAACAAAACGTAGTTTTTCTGCGTCATATTACGATTTGTATTGAAAAGAGGACTGAGATCATGCCGCATATCGTGCTGGCTTCCAAGTCGCCGCGCCGCCATGAGCTGCTGCGGCGCATGGGCATCACCGATTTTTCCGTGGTCATTCCCGATGTGGAGGAGACCTATCCCGAGGGGCTTGCGCCGCAGGAGATCGTCGCGCACATTGCGCGATTGAAATCCGACGCGGCGGCGCCGCTGGTCGGGCCGGAGGATATCCTCATCACGGCGGACACGATGGTGTTTTTGGAGAACGACCGGCTCGGCAAGCCGCGCGACGAGGCGGACGCTCTGCGGATGCTCACGGAGCTGGCGGGGAACCGCCACACGGTCTGCACCGGCGTGACGGTGCGGCAGGGCGGCAGGGCGGAAGCCTTTACGGTATCGACGGATGTGTACTTTCGTCCCTGCACAGAGGAGGAGCTGCGCGCCTACATCGCCACCGGCGAGCCGATGGACAAGGCGGGCGCCTACGGCGTGCAGAGCCTGGGCGCGCTGCTCGTCGAGCGCATCGACGGCGACTTTTACAACGTCATGGGACTGCCGGTGGAGAAGCTGGGGCAATGCCTGACGAAGCACTTCGGCGTGCGCTTCTTCTAAAAAACGACCCCCGAGGGGAGGGCTGAGCTTTGCGTGAATTTCTGGAAAAATACGGCCTGCGGCTGCTCATCATCACGACCGCCTGCGCGGTGCTCATCAGCGTACTGAGCTTTGTGAGCGCGACGTCGGGCTTCTTGCAGAACGCCGTGGGCGTGCTGACCTATCCGTTCCGCTCGGCGGTCACGGCGGTGGCGACGTGGGCGGAGGACAAGCAGCGTTATTATAAGGACTACTCCGACCTTCTGGCGGAAAACGAGACGCTGCGCGAGCGCGTGGCGGAGCTGGAGCGCGACGCGCGGCAGGCCGAGGCCGACCGCGAGGAGAACGCGCTGCTGCGCGAGCTGCTGGAGCTGCGGGAGCAGCGGCGCGACTTGGTGTTCGAGTCCGCGGCGGTCATCGACCGCGAGAGCACGAACTGGACGAGCGCGCTGACGCTCAACCGCGGCACGGCGCACGGCGTGGAGAAAAACGACTGCGTGGTGTCCGCCGAGGGCGACCTGGTGGGCGTGGTGTCCGCGGTGGGCTACAACTGGTGCACCGTGCTGACGGTGATCGACACCGACACGGAGCTGGGCGCGCGGGTGTTCCGCACGCAGGAGGTCGCGGTCGCGGAGGGCGATCTGGCGCTGATGGGCGAGGGGAAGCTGAAGCTGAGCTATCTGTCCGCCGACGCGCAGCTGCTCTCGGGCGATGTGGTGACGACCTCGGGCCTCGGCGGATTCTACCCGGGCGGGCTGGTCATCGGGACGGTGGAGTCCGTGCGCACGGACGACGACGGACTGGCGCAGTACGCGGTGCTCGCGCCCGCGGCGCGGCTCGGCGAGCTGAGCGAGGTATTCATCATCAAGGATTTTGACATCGTCGACTGACGGTGTGACGGTTTTCGGAAGGGAGGCGCTGCCATGTCGCCGTCAACTACGCGGGATACGGCGGTCAAATGGACCGCTTACGCGCTTGCGTGTCTGCTGCTGCTCTTCGGGCATGGGCTGACGCTTGCCCATCTGCGCGTGTGGGGGCTCGCGCCCTTTCTGCCGCCGCTGCTGCCGGCAGTGATCGCGTCGATGGAGGACCGGCTGGAGGGCTTTGTGTTCGCGCTGGTCTTCGGCGTGCTGTGCGATCTGGCGCTGACCGCCCCGCTGCCGTGCCTGTACACGATCGCGTTTCCGCTCACGGCGCTGCTCGCGGCGCTCATTGCAAGGAGCGTGCTGCAGCCCGGTATCCTCTGCTCGCTGGCGGTGAGCACGGCGGCGTTTTTGCTCGTGGATATTATCACGGCGGTCACACTGCTCGCCGGCGGACGCTCGGAGCTGTCCGCCATCGCGCTGCGCGCGGTGCGGGAGCTGGCGCTCTCGCTGCCGCTGCTGGCCGCGTGCCATCCGGTACTGGCATTCCTGCATCGGAAATTTACCCTGTAACAACGGCAAAGAACCACGAAGGGAGGGCCTGCCGTGGACGACAAAAAGCAATTCAGCCGCCGGCTGCTCGTGATCGGCGTGCTCTTCTCGCTGGTGCTGGCGGCGTATTTCGTGACGCTCTTCGACGCGCAGATCGTACACGGCGCGGAGTACCGCGCGCGGTCCATCCGAGCGAACACGAAGAGCGAGACGGTGGTGACCTCACGCGGCATCCTGACTGACCGGAACGGCAAGGCGCTGGTGACGAACCGGAGCGTGTATACGCTCGAGCTGGACGCCTCGCTCGCGCCGTCGGACGACGCGGCGCTCAACGAGGAGCTGCTGCGGCTCATCGAGCTGCTGGAAAACCGGGGCGTTGTCTGGGAGGACACGCTGCCGCTGACGGCGGGCGCGCCGTTTGCCTACGATTTTTCCGTCTCCGGCTCGCACACGACGCTCAACAGCTACCTTGTGAGCAAGAAGTGGGCGGACGAGGACGCGCTGACGACCGACACCGACCCGCCGCTGAGCCCTGAGGCGCTGCTCTCGCGGCTGCGCGCGGAGTTCAAGGTGGACGAGGACCTGACCGACACGGAGGCGCGCAAGCTCGTCGGACTGCGCTACTGCCTCGCGGTGACAAAGCTCAATCAGCTCTCGACGGCGGCCATCGCGTCGGACATCTCGGTGGAGCTGATCGCGGAGCTGAAGGACGGCGCGTATGCGCCCATCCACATCGGCACCTCGTCCGTGCGCGAGTATCAGACCGACGCGGCGGCGCACATTCTCGGCCGCGTCACGAAGATCCCGCGCGAGAAATGGAGCGAATACAAGGAGAAGGGCTACGCGATGAACGCCTACGTCGGCTACGACGGCGTGGAGCTCGCCTTTGAGGACTACCTGCGCGGCAGAAACGGGCGGCGCATCGTGGAGACGAACGCCGCGGGCAAGGTGACGGGGGAGATCTATTCCGTTGAGCCGGAGCCGGGCCATACGGTCGCGCTGACGCTGGACATCGACTTCCAGGAGGATGTGGAGCGCATTCTCGCCGAGACGGTGGAGAGCATGACGGCGGAGGACGACATCGACCGCGGCGCCGCCGCGGCGGTGGTGCAGGTCGGCACGGGCGAGGTGCTCTCGCTCGCGTCGTACCCGACCTTCTCGCTCAAGACCTTCAACGAGGACTACACGGAGAACAACACCGATCCGCTCCAGCCGTTCTGGAACCGCGCGACACAGGGCACCTACGCGCCCGGCTCGACCTTCAAGCCGGTGACGGCCATCGCGGCGCTGGAGACCGGCATCATCACGCCGAAGTCCACCATTCTGACGAAGGGTGTGTATCACTACGGCGACTGGGCCTACAAATGCTGGCTCTACAACCAGAATGGCGGCACGCACGGGCGCATCGACGTGACCGAGGCGATCAAGGTGTCGTGCAACTATTTCTTCTACGACGTCGGACGCAGGACGGGCATCTCCACGATCGCGCGCTATGCCTCGGCCTTCGGTCTCGGCGAGCCGACGGGCATCGAGATCCCGGAGAAAATCGGTGTGATGACCACGCCGGACTATGTCAACTCGCTCGACGGGTACTACTGGACGGACGGTCAGACGCTGACCGCCGCCATCGGCCAGTCGTACTCGCTCTTTACGCCCCTGCAGCTTGCGAACTACATTGCGACGCTCGCGGGCGGCGGGACGCGGTACAACGCGCACCTGCTCAAGGAGGTGCGGACCTACGACAGCGCCGAGCTCGTCGATGTGTACGACGAGCCGCCGGCGGAGATCGTCGACATCGAGCCGGAGAATCTGCAGGCGGTCTTGCAGGGAATGCGCGACCTGGTCGTGTCGGGCAGCGTGGCCTACTACTTCAAGGACTGCGTGGTGGATGCCGCCGCCAAGACCGGTACGGCGCAGACCGGCGGCAAGGTCAGCAACGGCGTATTCGTGGCGTTCGCGCCCTACGACGATCCGCAGATCGCGCTGGCGGTGGTGATCGAAAAGGGCGGCAGCGGCGGCGCGCTGGCCTCGACCGCGGTGCAGATCCTCAACGCCTACTTCACCTCCGTGGACGAGGCGAAGACGGTCGTGGGCGAAAATATGCTCATTCAATGAACAATAAAAAGAAGGAAGCGGTCTCCCTGCGGGGAGGCCGCTTCCTTGCGTGTACGTTACTTTTTCTGCTTGCGGATGTCGTCGCCGAAGAAGGGGAGGATGCGGTAGGCGCCCTCGATGCGCGAGAGGATGTTCGCGCCGTAGCGGCGCGAGAGCTCGGCGGGGGAGAGGTTGGTGGAGATGATGGTCTTTTTGTTCGTCATCAGGCGTGTGTTGACGATCTGGTAGAGGGCGCTGCGGACGAACTCGGTGGTCAGCTCGGTGCCGAGATCGTCGATGATGAGCAGGTCGCAGCGGAGAAGGCGGGAAACGTCCTCATCCGCGCCGCCGGTCTCGTCGCGGGAGAATTTCTGCGCCTCGAAGCGCTCGAAGATGTGGGCGGCGGTGTCGTAGACAACGGAGTGGCCCGTCTCGCTCACGACGCGGGCGATGCAGGCGGAGAGGAAGGTCTTGCCCAGCCCGGGTTCGCCCGAGAGCAGAAGATTGCCGCTGCGGGGGGAAAATTCGTAGGCATAGTCGCGGCAGGCATCGTAGATGCGCTCCATGTTCGAGCGGGGAGAAATGTCCTGATCGAGGGGGGCGTAGGGGGAGTAGACGTCAAAGGAGAAGGTCTCGAAGCTCTGCGTGCCGAGGTCGAGGAGCCGGGAGAGCTCCTCGAGCTGGACGCGGGCGTAATAGTCGTTCAGGCAGGAGCAGACCTCGTCGCCGCGCCAGCCGGTGTCGCCGCAGAGGGGGCAGTTGGGCTTATCCTCAAGGTAGTCGGCAGGGTAGCCGTGGGAGACGAGCAGCTCGGCGCGCTCGCGCTGGAGAGCGAGGTTTTCCTCCTTGAGCGCTTCGATGGCGGGGCGGGGGTCCGTGCCGCGGCGCAGGGCCGAGGCGATGAGCTTGGACATGGTCTCGCGCAGGGCGGCGTCGATCTCCGCGATGCGGGGGACGGCGGCGTAGACCGCGCGCTCGCGCGCGTGCAGAGCGTCGGCGCGGCGCTGCTTCGCCTCCTCAAAGCGGACCATCGCGCGGCGCATGAGCTTTCCGTCGTAGGACATGAGGTTCCCTCCCTTACAGGTATTGCTTCATCCAGTCGTTCTTGCCGCCGGACGGTTTTTCTTCCTTTTTCGGCGCGGCATTTTCCGCCGCGGTCTCCGCGGGGGTGTGGAGCCCCTTTTCGTGCCAGCGCTTCAGGATGCCGTTGCAGTACGCCCACTTGAATTCGTGGCAGCGCAGGACGGTCTTATCGTACGCGAGGGCGACGGTTTCGGCGGGGAAGCCCATGTCCACCCAGGCGGAGAGGTATTTCTCCTCGCTCGGGGAGGGCTTGCGCTCGCCGAGCTGAAGGACCGCCATGTAGGCGGGGTACTTCTGCTCGCGCGCGTGGAGGGCGTTGAGGTAGTCATTCGCGCTGGTCGAGGAAAGAAGGCCCTTTCTCGCCCAGACGTAGCCCTCCTGCTCGATCCGGCGCATGGTGGGGAGCCGCCCCGCGCCGTACTGCGCGGCGTGGCGGGCGATGCAGTGGTTGACGAGGAGAAAGAGCACATCGGCGGGCAGGCCGAGGTCCTCGTAAAGGCCGAGGAGCTTGCCGACGGACGGCGTGGATAGCGGGCCGAGCTTGCGCTCGACCTCGCGCAGAAGCGCGGAAAAGCTCGCGTCCTGCTCTAACTTGCGGGCGACGTCCTCGCGCGAGTAAGCGGGGCGCTCGGCGTTGGGCGCGGGGAGCGGTGCGGGTGCGGGCTCCTCCGGCTTCGGGGTGCTGACGAGTCCCATGCGGGCGAGGGCGGACTCGGCGCGCGAACGGCGCGCTTCATCCCATTTGAGCTCGGCGCAGAGCGTTTCGGGGGAGGCGCTGCCGCGGTTCTTGAGCAGGCACAGGTAGAGCAGGGCGGCGTCGCCGTCCCCGCCGTCGATCAGGCGGCGCGTCACGGCGGCGGACAGGGTGATATTCTCCTGTTCGCTCAGGTGCAGAACATAACCGGCCATAAGGCGCCTCCCTTCGTTCGATCATAAGTCCCTTTATTTTACACGAAGCGGAGCGATTCGTAAATAGGAAGATCGGGGAAATGAAAATTTTCCCGATTCCCTGACAAAATTCGCGCGGCTTTGCGTGCCGCCGCTTTTAGAATGGGGGCAAGGATGCGGGGGAGACCGCGATAGGAGGGGACACCATGGAGATCATGCACAAGGGAATGTGGACGGGCCGGCGCGTGCTGTATCTGAGCGTGGACGCGATCCGCGCGAATCCCGATCAGCCGCGGAAATACTTTGAGCCGGAGGCGCTGCGCGAGCTGGCGGAGAGCATCGGGCGATACGGCATTTTGCAGCCGCTGACCGTGCGGCGGGGCGAGGATGGCTACGAGCTGGTCGCGGGGGAGCGGCGGCTGCGGGCGGCGAAGCTCGCGGGGCTGCGGGAGGTGCCGTGCCTTGCGGTGCGGTCGGACGAGGAGGAGTCGGCGCTGCTCTCGCTCATTGAGAATTTGCAGCGGCAGGACCTGCACTATATGGAGGAGGCCGCCGCCATCGCGAAGCTCATCGCGGTCTACGGCCTGTCGCAGGAGCAGGCGGCGGAGAGGCTGGGCAAGTCGCAGAGCGCGGTGGCGAACAAGCTGCGGCTGCTGCGGCTCTCGCCCGAGTGTGTGACGCTGCTGCGCGAGGGAGGACTTTCCGAGCGGCACGCGCGCGCCCTGCTGCGTCTGAGCGACGAGACCGAGCGTCTGGCGGCGCTGCGCGTCATCGTGGAGCGGGGCTGCAACGTGGCGCAGACGGAGGCGTACATCGAGTCGGTTTTGCAGCGCGCGGCGGTCACGCCGCCGCGGCGGAGGCCGACGTTCATCGTGAAGGACGTGCGGCTGTTTCTCAACACCATCCGGCGGAGCATGGGCATCATGCGGCGCGCGGGGGTGGACGCGGCGTGCGAGCGGGAGGACACGGACGAGGAGATCCGGCTGACCATCCGCATCCCGCGCGCGGGGGCTGCCAAAACGGCGTAAAAAATTGTAACCAAATCGTTACTCTTTTTCGCAAAATCTATGCTATACTGCAATAGACTGGCTGTGGTATACACAGCGGGCTATTGATTCAGAACAGCGGGAGGGTGCCGGAATGGAAGAGAATCTGGGTGCCTTTGAGGAAAAGAGAAACGAGGCCGCGAAGACGGCGGAGAGCGCCGGTAAGGGCGGCAAGCGTCTGGCGAAGGGCGGCAAAAGAGGATGGGCCATTGCCGGTATCGCGCTCGGCGTGCTGGCCGCGGCGTATCTGGGACTGTGCGCCTACGCGACGCTGAGCGGGACCATCTATCCCAACACAACGGTCGGCGGCGTGGATTACGGCGGCATGACCGAGGAGCAGGCGGCGGCGGAGCTGGCGCGGCGGGTCGCCGACGCGCAGGGCGCGCGGCTCGACTTTGCCGTGATGGAGGGAGACAGCCGCGAGGTGATCGCGGGTGTGGCGCTGGGCGATATTCCGGCGGACATCGACTGCCGGAAGGCCGCGGATACGCTGGCGCGGGTGCGCAGCGCGAAGGGCGACGGCTTTTTCAAGAGCGGCGTGAGCTTCCTTTTCTCGCTTTTTACCGAGCATGAGGAGGACATCGTATCCGAGGAGCCGTTTTGCGCGGCGGCGGAGCCGGTGCTGAACGCGCTGGAGTGCGAGCCGGTAGAGTTTGCCATCGCTCTGACGGCCGAGAGCGAGGTCAGCGTGACCAAAAGCAGGGACGGCCGCCATATCCTGGACCGGGAGCAGGCGCGGCGTGTGATCGGCGACGCGCTGCGCGGCGCATACCTTGGCGGGGGCTACCCGCTTCAGGTGACGCTGTACGGCGATCCGGACGCGGAGGCGGTCTACGAGACCGTGCCCGCGCAGGCGGTCGATCTGGCGGCGGAGCGGGAAAAGCTCGTGGGCGAGAAGGTCAACGCGAGCTACGACATTGAAAATGAGAAGATCATCCCGAGCCGGGTGGGCGTGAGCTTTACGCTTGCCGACCTGCAGAGCGCTTACGACGCGGCGGCGCCCGGAGAGACCTTCACCGTCCGGGCGACGGTCGAGCGGCCGGAGGTCACGACCGAGCAGCTGGAGGCGGGACTGTTCCGCGACGAGCTGAGCAGCTACACCACGCGCGTCGGCGGCGCGCCGGGGCGGCACAAGAACGTGCAGCTGACGGCAGAGCGCATCACGGGCTACATCCTCAACGCGGGCGACACGATGAAGTACGGCCCGCTGGTGACGCCGTTCACGGCGGAAAACGGCTATTCGCCTGCGCCGGGCTATCTCAACGGCAAGACCGTGGATATGATCGGCGGCGGCGCGTGCCAGGCGAGCTCGACGCTCTACGCGGCGGCGCTGTACGCGAACCTTGAGATCGTGCAGCGCGTGAACCACGGCTACGCCTCCGACTACATCGGCCTCGGGCTGGACGCGACGGTGGCGAGCGGCGGGCCGGAGTTTGAGTTCCGCAACAACACGCTTTACCCCATCAAGGTGCAGGCGGACTTTTTCACGAAGGATAAGAAGGACTACATCAAGATCACCCTTCTCGGTACCAAGACCGACGACCACTATGTGAAGATGGTGACGGAGCTGATCAGCACAACGCCCTACGAGGAGGAGATCGTCGAGACCGACACGCTCGCGCCGGGCGAGCAGAAGGTGGAGCAGACGCCGTACACCGGCTATGTGGTCAAGACCTACCGCAATGTGTACGCGGGCGACGGGACGCTGCTCTCCTCGACCTATGAGGCGACGAGCCGCTACAAGAGCCGCAACCGCATCATCCTCGTCGGCAAGGCGGCGGAACCGTCGGTCGACCCGAACGCTCCGGGGACGGACCCGACGGTCCCGGGGAGCGACCCGGGCGTGCCGACGACGGACCCGGGCGCACCGGTGACCGACCCAGGCGTGCCGGCCGCCGATCCGACGCAGACGCCGGCCGTACCGGAGACGCCGCAGACGTCCGAGACGGCGCCGGCGGCATAAGGAAAAATGAAAGAGCCTTCTGCCGCGGCAGAGGGCTCTTTTGATGAAATGCACAAGTTTTTCGGAGAAACTTGTGCATTTTTGGAGATGTGTTCAATTTCATGAAAGTGCATCTTCAAAATTAGTGGTAAGACGCAAAGGAAATGCATAAATTCCTGCAAAAAATCGGCAAATGGCTTGCTTTTATGAAAGAGCGGGTGTACAATGAACGAACTGAGAGAAGATCGGGAAACGAAATCAACAAGGAAACATTATAATATTTTGAGAGGGGTTTTTACCATGGCTAAGTTTAAAGTTTATTACACCATCGAGCTCAACGAGATCGCGACGCATATCTTCGAGTCCAACGACTTCGAGGTGAAGCTGTGCAGCCACAACGACGAGGAGACCTACGTCAAGGAGCTTGCCGCGTTCCAGCCCGACGCCATCATGTGCCGCACCGAGCCCATCACCGCCAAGATGATGGATACCTGCACCAACCTCAAGGTCATCGGCAAGCAGGGCGCCGGCCTCGACAACATCGACATGGATCATGCCCACGCCAAGGACATCACCGTTGTCTACGCGCCCGCCGGCAACGCCAACGCCGTCGCCGAGCACGCCGTGATGCTGATGCTCATGTGCGCCAAGCGCTTCACCTATGTTGACCGCCAGTTCCGCGGCGGCAACTTCCTTGTCCGCATGGGCATGGAGCACACCTATGAGCTCGGCGGCAAGACCCTCGGCATGATCGGCTGCGGCCGCATCTCCCAGCTGGCCATGCAGAAGTGCAAGTACGGCTTCGGCATGAAGGTCATCGGCTACGACCCGTACATGACGCAGGAGAAGATCGGCGATCTGTGCGAGCTCAAGGCCACTGCGAAGGAGGTCTGGGAGCAGGCTGATTTCGTGTCCGTGCATCTGCCCGTCGTTCCCTCCACCGAGCATTCCATCGGCCGTGAGCAGTTCAGTTGGATGAAGCCCACCGCTTCCTTCATCAACTGCGCGCGCGGCGCCCTCATCAAGGAGGATGAGCTGGTCGCCTGCCTGCAGGACGGCACCCTGTTCCAGGCCGGTCTGGATGTCTTTGAGCATGAGCCCATTCAGGAGTCCAGCCGTGCGCTGTTCGATCTCGACAACGTGATCATGACCCCGCACATGGCCGCCACCACCGAGCAGAGCGTGCTCAACTGCTGCACCAGCGTCGCCAACGACATCGTTGCCGTCTGCAACGGTCAGGAGCCGCAGGTCAAGGCCCAGAAGCCCAAGTTCTAAGCGTATCTCATTTGTACATAAGGAAGCAGGCGGCCCAAAAGGGCTGCCTGCTTCCTTTGCTGTGCGTCGCCCTTTTCCGATTGGGCAAAAGGGCGAGAAAACAGGCGTTTTTCCGCCGTTTTGCTGAATTTGCGGAAAATGTGCCGTTGGGACTGGAATGTACCAAATGTTTGTGATACAATCGGCACCAATAGGACAAAACGGGACGACCCGATTTGTGTCCGGGGAGGCAGAAATGGAAGAAAATCCGATCTTGAAGGCTTCGCTCTCGATGGCGAGCGATATCCCGCTGTACGCGCAGCTGACCGGCATCATCAAGAACACCATCACATCCGGTACGCTGCGGGTGGGCGATCTGCTGCCGAGCGAGGCGGAGCTTTGCGATAAATTTGAGATCAGCCGCAACACCGTGCGGCAGGCCATCGGCTCGCTGGAGGAGGCCGGCTTCGTCGTGCGCAAGCGCGGCAAGGGCACCTTCGTCGCCGATCCGAGCACGCGGCGCAAGGGCGTGCAGTATTCGTTCACGACGGAGATCTCGTCGATGGGCAAGCACCCCTCGTCCACGCTGGTGAGCTTTGATATCATCGACCCCGCGCCGAAGATCAAGCGTCTGATGGCGCTGGAGGACGGCGTGAAGGTCTACTGCTTCACGCGCGTGCGCAACGTGGACAACGAGCCGCTGATTTTGGAGACCTCCTACTATCCGCAGCACATCTATCCGAACCTGACGCGCGAGATGCTGGAAACGCACAGCTTTTACAGTCTGCTCTACCACGTCGGCGTGGTGCCGTTTGCGGCGGAGGACAGCTATGAGGCGGTGACGCTCGGCGAGTACGAGGCGAAGCTGCTCGGCTGCGTGCCGGGGGCGGCGGCCTTCCACCACCAGCGGCGCACGACGATGGAGAATGGTCTGGTGTACGAGTGTACGTCGAGCTATATGCGCGGTGACCGCGTGCGGCTGGACGTGTGCTTCCAGAAGAGCGGCACGAGCTTCACGAGAGTGGTGGACTAAGAAGTGAAAAAAAGAAAGCGGCGGGGGACTGCCGCTTTCTTTTCTGCCGGTCGGGCAGTAGCAAACGTATGGAATATTTCAAATTCCTTGTACTATCCATTCGTGAAAAGGCTGTGAAAACCGGCAAAAATGCAACTTTTTTTCGTCATGCGTTTTGTGCAGAAGGGGGTACACAAAGCTTCCGGCCTGTGTTACGATAGGCTTACGAGCGAGGCGGCGCGCCGCCGGAATACCCGAACGGGGATATTAGGAGGAAACTCAGCTATGGCGATCAAAGTCGGCATCAACGGCTTCGGCCGAATCGGACGTGTCGTCCTGCGCATTATGATGGAGCGTCCGGAGACGTTTGACATCTGCGGCATCAATCTCCGCAAGGCGGATGTGGATTACATGGTCTATATGATCAAGTACGATTCCGTGTTCCGTCAGTTCACCGGCACGGTGGAGCGTGAGGACCAGAACCTCATCGTCAACGGCCACAGGATCCGCGTGTTCAGCGAGGCGGACGCCGCCATGATCCCCTGGGAGAGCTGCGGCGCGGAGTATGTCATCGAATCCACCGGCGCGTACAACAACACCGAGAAGGCGTCCCGCCACTTCAAGGGCGGCGCGAAGAAGGTCATCATCACCGCGCCCGCCAAGGACGAGGCGACGCCGACCTTTGTCATGGGCGTGAATCATATGCTCTACCGCAGCGATATGCGCGTGGTGTCCAACGCGAGCTGCACCACCAACTGCCTCGCGCCGCTGGCCAAGGTCGTGCATGAGGAGTTCGGCATTGAGCAGAGCCTGATGTCCACCATCCATGCCGCGACGAGCAAGCAGAAGCCCGTCGATTCCCGCGGCGGCAGCGACTGGCGCACGGGCCGCAGCGTGTTCAACAACATCATTCCCTCCTCCACCGGCGCGGCGAAGGCCGTCGGCCGCGTGATCCCCGCGCTCAAGGGCAAGATGACCGGCATGAGCTTCCGCGTGCCGACCTCCGACGTGTCCGTGGTCGACCTGACCGCGCACCTCAAGACCAGCACGACCTATGCCGACATCTGCTACGCCATCCGTCACGCGAGCGAGACCTATATGAAGGGCATCATCGGCTACACCGCCGACCAGGTGGTCTCCGCCGACCTGATCGCCAATCCCTGCCCCTGCATCTTCGACGAGACCGCGGGCATTATGCTTGACGACGACTTCGTCAAGCTCATCGCGTGGTACGATAACGAGTACGGCTACTCCAACATGGTCGTGCGTCTGCTCGAGCACATGGTCGCCGTGGACAGCGGTCTGATCGTGCCCGAAAAGCGCGAGGTGCCGCAGGACGCGCCGAGCGGCAAGTAAGCGGCGCTCCGATAAAGGAACAGAAAAAGCTCCGTATGGCGAAATGCCATACGGAGCTTTTGCGTAAGAAAGGTCGCGCGCGGGGTCAAAGGGACATGACGCCGTAAAGCATCAGATACAGCTCGGCGGCGCCGAGAAGGATCATGCAGAGGATGCCCTTGAGGCCCGGCTTTGGGACGCGCAGCGGCGTGATGAAAAGAAAGGCGAGGAGGGTGAGACCGACGGCATAGAGCGCGGTCGGCGCAGAGCCGAAGCGCAGCGGCAGCGCCCAAAAAAGCGGCATGACAAAGGAGGCGGCGGTGACGGGCACGCCGAGGTAGCATTTGCGGTGCTCGTTTGTGGCGCTTTGGCGCTCCTCCTCGGTGACGTTGAAGTAGGCAAGACGGATGAGCGCGGCGAGAATGTAGAAAAGGACGCTCGCGCGCAGCCACCATTCGCCGCTGCCGAGGGAGGCGCCGATGACGCCGGGGAGCACGCCGAAGCAGATCACGTCGTTGAGTGAGTCGATCTGGATGCCGAAGCGCTTTTCCTGCTCGGTGCGGTTTTTCTTCGTGCGGGCGATGCGGCCGTCGAAGGCGTCCAGCAGGCCAGAGACCATCAGACACAGCAGGGCGGAATGGGGGCTGCCGTTCATGGCCGCAAGGATGCCGCTGACACCGAAGGCCAGCGAGAGGTAGGTCGCGAGAACGGTATAGTCGTAAACTCCGATCATGGGCGTTCCTTCATTTCTGAAAAATTGATGGAATCATTATAGCAAAGGAACGGGGGCAATGCAAGAAAAGTTAGAGATGGCTTTGTTAAGCAGCTGTGAAGATGTGATGGGAGGGCGGCTCAGGCGCGCAGCCGCTCGAGCACGCGGCGGAAGCGAGCCTTGTCGTACACGACGGGGACGGGGTAGATGGGGTTGGCCTCGGCGGCGGCCCAGGCCGCCATGCGGGGGAGGTCCTCGCCGCGAATGCCGTTGAAGCGGTCGGGGATGCCGAGGGAGGCATTGAGCGCACGGATCGCGGCAATAAAGCCCTCCGCGCGCTCTCGCTCCGTGCCGGTGAGGCCGATGAGGGAGCCGAGGCGGGCAAGGCGAGACCAGACGGCTGCGCCGTAGTCCTCGAGCACGATCGGAAGCGTCACGGCGCAGGCAAGGCCGTGGGGAATGCCGTATAGTCCGCCGAGGGTGTGAGCGATGGCGTGGACGTTGCCGACGCTTGCGCGTGTGAAGGCGCAGCCGGCGTCAAAGGAGGCGTGGAGCATCCGCTCGCGCGCGGTGAGGGACTGTCCGTCGCGGCAGGCGACGGGGAGATAGCGGAAAATGTCGCGCACGGCGGACTCCGCGAGCGCACGGGTCTCGCGCGTATTGTAATAGAGGCTCAGGTAGGCCTCGACCGCGTGGGTGAGGGCGTCCATGCCCGTCTGCGCGGTGACGGCGGGCGGGAGCGAGAGCGTGAGCGAGGGGTCGAGGACGGCGTAGCGGGGGATCAGGCAGAGGTCGCTGACGGCGTATTTACGGTGGTCCTCTCCGGTGACGACGGCGGCGATGGTGGCCTCCGAGCCGGTTCCGGCGGTGGTGGGAACGGCGATAAAGAGCGGAAGCGGGCGGCGGACCTTCAAGAGTCCGCCGAGCTGGGCGACGGTCTTATCGGGGCGGACGACGCGGGCCGCGGCGACCTTTGCCGCGTCGATGGGCGAGCCGCCGCCGAGGACGAGAAAGCTGTCGCAGCCGTCGGCGCGGTACTGCGCGGCGATTTTTTCGACGGTGGCGACACTCGGGTCGGGCTCGACGCCGGAAAAGACGGAAGGACGGACACCGCGCCCCTCGAGCGCGGCGCGCAGGGCGAGGAAGCGCTCGTCCGCGCATTGGCGGCGGCTGGCGACGACGAGAGGGCGCGAGGCGCCCTCTCGAGAAAAGACGTCGGGGAGCTTCAGCAGGCTGTCCGCGCCGGAAAGAACGATGGGCGTGCGCCACGGCAGGAGCCGTGCGCCGAGGGCGAAGCCGTGCTGGAAGGCGCGGCAGGGAAGAGTCCGGAGAGTCATGGGCCGACCTCACTTTCGTAGGAGATAGGTCTATCATAAAGGGGGCTGACCGAATGGTCAACCCCCTGCGGTTTAAGTTTGTATTAAGCCTGTTCGCCGGTCTCAATGATGCCGTAGCCGCCGCTGTTGCGCGTGTAGACGACGCCGATGGCGTTGTCATCGTCCGTGTTGCGGAAGACGAAGAAGCTGTGGCCCAGAAGGTTCATCTGCAAAATGGCCTCCTCGGGGCTCATGGGCTTGACGGCAAAGCGCTTGGTGCGCACGATGTCGAACTCGCGCTCCTCGTGGATGTCGAACTCCTCGGGGACCTCGGGCACGATGGCTTCGCTGCGCAGGTTCTTGGCAAGGCGGGTCTTGTTCTTGCGGATCTTGCGGTCGATCTGGCTCACCGCCTCGTCGATCGCGCCGCGCATATCGCCGTCGGCGTCCTCACAGACCGCACGGAACAGTGTGCCGTTGGCACCGCGGAGCATCACCTCAACAATGCAGCGATTCTTCTTCTCCACGGCGAAGGTCACAGTTGCTTCGGGTTCCTCCTTAAAATACTTCTCCAGCTTGCCGATCTTTTTCTCGGCATACGCCTTGACGGAGTCGTTCAGGGAGATCTTCTTGCAGGTAAATGTGAACTTCATAACGGTTCGCTCCTTTCAATTTCTGCGAGTAGGGAAAGCAAAAAGGAAGTCTCAGCCGACTCCCTCTTCACTTTTACTGATTATAGCACGAAAAGGGAAAATAGCCAATAGGGCAAATTGTAAATTTTCTGTTTTGTCTATTTTGACGAAAATGAACGCCGCGACACGCTTCGACAGCGTGCGGCGGCGTTCGACAAAAGCTCCTGTTGCGAAAGGTGGACAAGGGTGGTAGTATAGTCCATGGAAGCTTTCCAATATCCCACCCGCTTGGGCCGCTGTCGAGAGACGGCGGCTCCTTTTTATGCCTCGAGCAGCTCCTCGTCGAGCAGAGCGAGGATGGCGCGGTCGGCGCTGTGGTAGTAGGCGCTCTCGCCGACGAGGGCGGTGACGCCCGCGCGGTCGAAGTAGGAGCGGACATCCTCGGCCACGCCGCAGAAGGCGATGGTGTGACCCTTGGCGAGCAGGCGCTGGCAGAGCTCGAGCACGGCCTGCGCGCCGGAGACGTCCACGCTCGGCATCCCGCGCAGGGAGAGGATCAGATGATCCTCCTCGGGAATGTCCTGCAGGCGGTGGTTGAATTCGTCCACCGCGCCGAAGAAGAGAGAACCGGTGACATAGACCACGCCGGCGGAGTCGAGAATGGGGGATTTGCCGACGTCATAGCGCAGGCGGTTGCCGTCGATGGTGGAGAAGGCGACATGGATGCGGCTGCTCCGGGCGACGTAGAGAATGGCGGAGTAGATGACGCCGAGGATGATGGCGACGGTGAGATCGAAAGCGACGGTCGCGAGCATCGTGACGAGGAATTGGCTGATGGCGGACTTGAAGCGGTGGGCGAAGATGTAGCGGATGCCGGCCCAGTCGTTCATGCGCCAGGCGGTGACCATCAGGACGCCTGCGAGCGCGGAGAGCGGCAGGCGCGCCATGACGCCGCCGAGCAGGAACATGGAGGTGAGCAGAAAGACGGAGTGGAACACGCTCGTCAGGCGCGTCTGCTGGCCGGACTTGATGGCGACGCTGGTGCGGGCGATGGCCGCGGTGGCGGGCACGCCGCCGAAGAAGGGCAGAAGGATATTGCCGACGCCCTGCGCGATGAGCTCCTGGTCGGCGTGGAAGGGCTCGCTTTTCATGCGGGCGGCGGACGCGCCGCACAGCAGGCTCTCGATCATGCCGAGGGCGGCGATGGTGACGATGGGGGAGATGAGGTCCGAGAGCATATCGAGGCTCAGGCTGCCGAGGTGCAGGCGGTCAGAGAGGAGGAGCGTGCGGGGAATATCGCCGACGACGGCGAGATCGTCAAGGCCCAGCACAGCGGCGAGAGCGGTGGCGGCGATGATGCCGATGAGCGAGCCGGGGATCTTCGCGCCCCATTTCTTCGGCCAGACGAGCATGACGGCGACGACCAGCGCGCCGATGAGGACGGTCTGGAGGTTTGGGCGGAAGCCGAGGTGGGCGTAGGAGGCGAGCTTTTCGAGGTTGGAGCTGCCCTCCGAGACGGTGCCGAAGAAGTTATCGACCTGGCCGAGGGCAATGATGATGGCAATGCCGGAGGTGAAGCCCATGATGACGGGCATCGGGATGAAGCCGATGAGGCGGCCGAGCTTCAAAAGCCCCGCGGCGAGCAGCAGTACGCCGGCGGCAAAACAGGCGAAAAAGACGCCTTGCAGGCCGTACTGCGCGACGATGCCGATGAGCACGGCGCTCATCGCGCCGGTGGGGCCGGAGACCTGATAGGACGCGCCGCCGAGGAGCGCGATGACGATGCCCGCAAGGATGGCGGTGACGAGACCCGCGGCGGCGGACGCGCCGGAGCTGACGCCGAACGCCAGCGCGAGCGGCAGCGCCACGGCGCAGACGGTCAGGCCCGCCATGACGTCCTTGAGGAGCTTATCGGCGTTGTAGCCGGTAAATTCGGTGCGAAGATCGCGGAAAAAGGCTGAAAACATACACATTCCCCCTGGGGCAATACCGCAGCTTTCATAGTGCGGTGCTGCCCTAAAATACTGCACCCACTATAGCACGCGGAAAAAGGAGGGGCAAGAAGGGAAGGGGGCAACATTAAAAAAACGTTAAAAAAACGAAAACGGCGGCGCATCGCCGCCGTTTTCTGTGCAACCGGATACGGAAAAAGAAAAAGGGCGGCGCAGGCGCCGCCTTTTCGGGAGCTTTAGTTGCTGACGTCGTAAAAGACCTTTTCGCCCGGGGAGACCATGTCGAGCTGCTCGCGGGCAAGCTCCTGCAGATACGCGGGATCGTCGGCCTTTTCGAGCGCGGAGGAGAGGGAGTCGTTCTCGCGCTGCTGCTGCTCAAGCTGCGCGGAAAGAGCCTGCTTTTCGGCCTCAGCGCGGCTGATCTCCTGCCGGAGATTCAGGAGGTGCGCGCCGATGAGAAGCAGAAGAGCGAGAAGCAGCAGCTTCGGGAGCGCTCCGCCGCCCTGCTTTTTGCGCGCGGCCTTTTCCTCTGCCATACTGCACACCTCCCCTTCGTTCCGCGGTACGGCGGGAACGCCGCGCCGACCGTTTGTAATTTTCTATTATAAGGGTGCGGCGTGAAAAAAGAAAGACCTTTTTGGCAAATTTGTGCAGTTTACCATAATATTTTTTCATCAGCAGAAGCGGCGCGCGCAGAAGACGGGCAAAGGCGAAGAGGCTGTCGGCCCAGAAGTCCCAGAGCGGGCGGAGGAGCGGCGAGAGGAGTGCGAAGCTCAGGTACGCGCCGAGGGCGATGAAGGCGAGCATATAGAGCCGCAGCTCGCCCTGGCCGATGCGCAGCGTGAAGGCGAGAAGGGCGGCGGTAAGGAAGAGGCAGTAGAGCGCGTCGAGCAGGTCCGTCAGGGCGCGGCGGGGGCGGCGGCGCCGGCGGGGGGGGCGCCGGCCCGCGGAGAGGAGAGCGGACGCCGCGCCGAGGAAAAGGGCGCGCCAGAGGGCGTCGAGCTGTGCGCCGATCTCGATGCCCATGGCTCAGCCTCCGAACAGGCGGCTGAGCAGTCCGCCGGAGGGGCGGTCGGTGTCCTCGTAGAGAAGCGAGTCGATGCGGCCGTCGACGTGAAGCTCGCCGCCGTCCAGACTGAGCTTGCCGATGTGCAGGCTCTCGCCCGTGACGATGAGCGTGCCGGCGGAGGTGGTCATGACGATCTCGTTTTCGTCGAAGCGGTCGACGTCGTCCACGCCGGAGACGATCAGGCGCTCGCGCCCGTCGAGCTCGACGCGGTGGGCGGCAGCGGGGGGAAGGGTATCATAAGGCATAGCGGAACCTCCTGAAAAAATGATCTCCCATACACCAGAGTGTATGGGAGGCGTGTCCGGGTTATGCCTGCTTTGCGTCAGGTGTTCGGCAGCTCGCGGTAAAGCGCGGCGGCGTCCGCCTTGCCGACGTTGTCCGCCACGGAGAGGACCTCGACCGCGAGGGTGCGCTCGCCGAAGTGGATGGCGATGCGGTCGCCGACCTTGACGTCGTAGGATGCGCGGGCGACGCGGTCGTTGACCGTGATGCGGCCGAGGTCGCAGGCCTCGTTCGCTACGGTGCGGCGCTTGATGAGGCGCGAGACCTTGAGGTATTTATCGAGACGCATGGGGGATGCTCCTTTCGCGGAAATGCCTGCGGCAAAAAGCAAAGGAGCGGGGTGACCCGCTCCTTTGAAGGTGTGTCAGCCAACGATGTCCTTGAGCGCCTTGCCGGCCTTGAAGGTCGGGACCTTGGAAGCGGCGATCTTGATCTCGGCGCCGGTGGCGGGGTTGCGGCCGATGCGCTCGGCGCGGGTCTTGACTTCAAAAGAGCCAAAGCCGACGAGCTGGACCTTCTCGCCTTCCTTGAGGGACGCGGCGATGGCGTCGAAAGCGGCGGTGACGACGGCTTCGGCTTCCTTCTTGGAAACGCCGGCCTTTTCAGCGGCAGCAGCAATGAGTTCGGTCTTATTCATGGTAAATAGCCTCCTGTTTGTAGTTGTATTGCCGCGAACGGTCCGCGGCGGGGTGTATAAACAAAAAACGACAAAGCGTTTTTCATTCCGTGGGGTGCTTGGCCTCGTTCCAGAGGCGGGTGAGCTCGTCGAGCGGGAGCGAGGACATCTCCGCGCCGCGCGCGGCGCAGGCTTCCTCCACGCGGCGGAAGCGGGCGATGAATTTTTCGCAGGTGGCGTTCAGCGCGTCCTCGGGATCGACGCCGGTGAAGCGGCCGACCTTGACGGCGGCAAAGAGCACGTCGCCGAGCTCCTCGGAGAAGTTCGTGCCGCGCTCGACGGCCTCGCGCAGCTCGCGCATTTCCTCGTCGAGCTTGTTCAGCGCGCCGGAGACGTCGGCAAATTCAAAGCCGGCCTTGGCGGCCTTGCTCTGGAGCTTGTCCGCGCGCCAGAGGGCGGGCAGCGAGCGGGCGACGGCGTCCATCGCGTCGGCGGTGGTCTGCTGGCCCTTTTCCTGCCGCTTGAGCGCCTCCCAGTTCACGAGGACCTCCTCGCTCGTGTCGGCGGCAGCGGTTCCGAAAACGTGGGGATGGCGGAAGATGAGCTTTTTGCAGATGTGGTCGGTCACATCGTCGGTGGTGAAGCGGCCCGCGTCCTCTTCGATGTGGATGTTGAAGAGGACCTGCATGAGCATATCGCCCAGCTCCTCGCACATGAGGGCGGGATCGTCGCGGTCGAACGCCTCGGCGGCTTCGTAGGCCTCCTCTAAAAAATTGCGGCGGTCGGAAAGATGGGTCTGCGCGCGATCCCATGGGCAGCCGCCCGGCGCGCGCAGGATACGCAGGATCTCGATGAGGTCCTGTAGGGAGTATGTCTCTTTCCTTTCAAAATTTACCATATCTTATGTCCTATTGCAAGATTTTTCTGTGATTTTTCAAGGGGTTTCGGGCTTTTTTAAGAAATGTGGAGAAGTCTGGCGAGCTTATCGCCCTTGGGCAGCAGCTCGAGGTCGCTGCGGCGGATGCAGTGCAGGGCGAGAACGAGCACGCCGTAGATCACCACGGCGACGCCGATGGCAAGCCCCACACACAAGAGCAGCGTGAGACGGCTGACCTCCTCGACGGACGGGATGAGGAAGTGCGCGGCGAGGGCGTAGACGCCGCGGGCGGCGAAGGCCATGACGAGCGAGGCAAAGAGCGGGCGCAGGAAATAGCCGGGATAGTTGAGCCGGAAGGGGGCGATGCGCGCGACGGCGATGAGGTTCAAAAGCGCGGTGAGCGCGAAGCACACGAGCGTGCCGATGGGCGCGCCGTGGATATTGACGGAGGGAAGGGCGACGAGGTTGTAATTCAGGACGATCTTCACAACGCCGCCGACGAGCATGGTGACGATGGGAACGCTGACACGGCCGTACGCCTGCAGGATGGAGTTGGTGATAAGCATGAGGCAGACGAAGATGCTGGCGATGCCGAGCACCGCGAGCAGCGAGCCGCCGAGCTCGGCGTTGTAGCTGCGGTAGAAAAGACGGAAGAGCGGATCGCTCAGCGCCCAGAGGCCGAGGCCCATCGGGAAGGCGAGCAGCGCCGTGACGCGCAGGGACGAGCGCACGATGCGGGCGGACTGCCGGCGGTCGCGCTGCGTGACGGCGGCGGAGACGGCGGGAATGACCGAGGCGGTGAGCGCGACCATGAGCGAGGAGGGCAGATTATAAAGGTCCATGCAGGCGGAGTAGTTGCCGTAGGCGGCGCGCATCTGATCGAGCGTGTAGCCGAGGGCGTCCTGCAGTCTGCCCTGGACGAGCTTGGTGTCGATGAGGGTGATGAGGGAGACCATTGAGGATGAGAGCGTGATGGGAATGGCGAGGGCGAGGAGACGGCGAAGGATCGCGCGGTCCGGCGCGCAGCGCTCGCCGCGGCGCAGCGCGGGGCGGTGGCGCAGGTAGTCGATCGCCATGTAGACGAGCGAGAGAATGGTGCCGGCGGTGACGCCGGCGATGGCGCCCGCGGCGGCAATGTAGTCCGGCTGGCCGATGCGCAGGAGCCACATCGAAAGCGCAAGGCCGAGCACGAGCTTGCAGAGGGCCTCGATGATCTGCGAGACGGCGGTGGGCGTCATGTACTGCCGGCCCTGCGCGTAGCCGCGGAAGGCGGACAGGCAGCCCACGCACACGACGGCGGGCGCGAGAGCGCGGATGCCGTAGGCGGCGCGGGGATTGTTCAGAAAGCCTGCGAGCAGGTCGCTGCCCCACCACATGAGCGCGAACGAGGCGACGCCCAGCACGAGAAAGACCGAGAGCGAGACGCGAAAGGTGCGGTGCGCCTGCCGGGTGCGGCCGAGGGCATAGGACTCGCTCACGAGCTTGGAGAGCGCGACGGGAAGGCCCGCGGTCGAAACGGTCAGGAGCGTGGCGTAGATATTATAGGCGTTGGAGAAGTCCGCGCTGCCGCCCTCGCCGAGGATGTTGCGCAGCGGGATCTTGAAGACCGCGCCGATGATCTTGACCGCGACGATGCCGAACGCGAGCACGGCGGCGCCGCCGAGGAAGGATTGCTTTTTTTCAGTAGCCATAGAAAGGCCCTTTCCCGATCAGAGAGATTCCAGACAGGACAGAAGAAATTCCGAAAACACGGGGGCCGCCGCCTCGGCGGCCTCGTTGACCTCCGCGCCGGAGAGCGGCTGCGGGAGAACGCCCGCCGCCATGTTGGCGAGCAGCGTCACGCCCATGACCTCCATGCCGCAGTGGGCGGCGACGATGGTCTCGGGCACGGTGGACATGCCGACCGCGTCGGCGCCGAGCACGCGCGCAGCGCGGACCTCGGCGGGCGTTTCAAACTGCGGGCCGGGGAAATACATATAGACGCCCTCGCGCAGAGGGATGCCGTGTGCCTTTGCCGTTTCACGGGCGAGAGCGCGCAGGCGCGGGGTGTAGACGGAGGACATATCGGGAAAGCGTGTGCCGAACTCCTCCAGGTTGGGGCCGCGGAGGGGACCGAAGTCGAAGAGCTTGATGTGGTCGGAGAGGAGCATCAGCTCGCCCACGTTCCAGTCGGTGTTGACGCAGCCGGCGGCGTTGGTGACGAAGAGCGTCTTCGCGCCGAGCAGGCGCACGACGCGCACGGCGTAAGCCGCCTCCGCCATGGTGTAGCCCTCGTAGCAGTGCATCCGGCCCTGCATGACCGCGACGCGCCTGCCGCGGAGCGTGCCGAACACGAAGCGGCCCTTATGACCGGGGGCGGTGGAGGGACGGAAGTGGGGCACCTCGCCGTAATCGACAAAGATGGGGTTTTCCACGGCGTCGCCGAGGAAGCCGAGCCCGCTGCCGAGGATCAGCAGCGCCTCGGGCGCGAAGCCGTTCAGGCGGGCGCGGAGAAAGTCCGCGCTTTCGCAGTAGCTTGAATAGGTCATGCGTGTTCCTCCAGTTCGCGATAGAAGTCCGCAAAGGCGG
Source organism: uncultured Oscillospiraceae bacterium (assembly GCA_937915075.1). Classification (GTDB taxonomy): domain Bacteria; phylum Bacillota; class Clostridia; order Oscillospirales; family Oscillospiraceae; genus Hominicoprocola. The sequence goes on along the minus strand of CALDMA010000111.1, from coordinate 14,493 downwards.
CAAGGTTGGCGCTGCGCTTCTCCGCGAGGTCGATATACTCGCGGGGGTACTTGGCGTTGAAGGCGCGGCGGATCAGTCCACCGCCGACCATCTTGGTCGAGCCGCCCGCGCCGAGGGAGAGAATGGAGTGCAGCTCCTCCATGATGTAGATGTTGTAAAGGCCCTCGCCGCCGGGGCGCGTCCAGCCGACGTTTTCAAAGCTGCCGGACATATACTTCTGGCGGTAGAGGTAGTAGGGCTCAAAGCCATGTTTACGCAGGGTGGGGTCGGCATAGTCCAGCATTTCGGCGACCTCCTCCGCGGACGGGATGCGGCTGCCCTCGAGCGTGATGCGGCTGCCCTTTTTGAGGGACAGCGTGTGGACGGTGATGTTGTCCGCGCCCATGGAAAGCACCTCGTCGAGACTGCGGCGGAAGCCCTCGGGTGTGTCCTCGGGAAGGCCCGCGATGAGGTCCATATTGACGTGGGGGAAGCCCGCGGCCATCACCTCGCGCATGGCGCGGCGGATGTCGTCCGCCGTGTGGCGGCGGCCGATGGCGGTGAGGACGCGGTCCTCCATCGTCTGGGGGTTGACGGAAACGCGGGTGACGCCGTGTGCGCGGAGGACGGCGAGCTTTTCGGGGTCGATGGTGTCGGGGCGGCCCGCCTCGATGGTGGACTCCGCGAGGGAGGTAAAATCGAAGCTCCGCTCGAGCCTTGTGAGCAGACGGTCCATCTGCTCCGCCGTGAGTGTGGTCGGCGTGCCGCCGCCCATGTAGAAGGACTTGATGCGCAGGCTGAGAGAGCGGACCGCCGCGCCCGCTTGTTCGATCTCATCGAAGAGGGCGGCGAGGTAGGGCTCGACGAGGGCAAAGGACTTCTCCACGCTCTGCGCGACGAAGCTGCAGTAGGCGCAGCGGGTCGGGCAGAAGGGGATGCCGACGTAGAGCGAGATGTCGTTCGGCTTGAGGTCACTCTGCACGCGAAGCCCCGTTTCGGCGGCCTCGAGCGCGAGGCGGGCGCGCTGCGGCGTGACGGAGTAGACCTCCTCAAGCTCGGTGAGGACGGCGGCGGGCGCCTTCCCCTCGCGCAGGAGCGAGACGGCGACCTTGCTCGGGCGCACGCCGGTGAGGCTGCCCCACGCGGGAGTGACGCCAAGGACCTCCTTCGCCGCGCGGAAGAAGCTCAGACCCAGCGCGTGGCGGCGCTGCCCCTCCTTTTCGTAGTCCGTGCCGGAGAGGGGATAGCTGTAGCAGTCGGCGGCGGCTTTGCCGCCGCAGCGCAGCTCGGTGGTGACGCAGACGCTGTCCGCGTCCTCGGTCAGGGTGATGCGCGCAGCGCTCTCGTCCTCGTCCGTGACGGGGCCGTAGACGGGCCGCTCGTCGGGAAAGAGGGTGAGCAGGCTCTGCTCGACCGCGTATTTTTCATCATGCCCAATGAGCTCGAGCTTCATAAGGGTGTGCGCTCCTTTTTATCGTAATGCCTGACGGATAAAGGGATTGTACTGCTTTTCGTGCGCGAGGGTGGTGGAGCCCATGTGACCGGGGTAAACGGTGTAATCGCCCTCCAGCCGGCCGAGGCGGCGCAGGGAGGCGAGCATTTCCATCGGGTCGCCGCCGGGAAGATCGGTGCGGCCGCAGGAGCCGGCAAAGAGCGTGTCGCCGACGAAGAGGGCATCGCCGACCTTGAGCGTGACGCTGCCGGCGGTGTGACCGGGGGTGTAGAGGACGGAGACCGTCAGCGAGCCGAGGGGGAGCGTATCGCCCTCGTCGTAATAGTTCAGACCGTCGATCACGCCCTCGAGCGGGTAGTGGTAGATGCCCGAGCCGCCCGCGTCGAGGCGGTGGATGTAGACCGCGGCCGCGGGATAGCGCTTGTGCATGGCGGGCGCGGCGAGCGTGTGGTCGCGGTGGCCGTGGGTGAGGAGGATATAGCGCAGCGTGACGCCCTCGCGCTCAATGAGGGCGGAGAGCTCGTCGGGGGAGTCGGCGGGGTCGATGAGCGCGGCCTCGCGCGTGGCTTCATCGATGAGCAGGTAGCAGTTGGTGCCGAGCTCGCCGACGACGGTGGTGATGACTTTCATAAAATTGACCTCCGTTGGGTTATTTGGGGGCTTCCAGATCCTTCGTGTCCACGATGAGGGTGAAGGGGCCGTCGTTGACGGAATCGACCGCCATGTAGGCGCCGAATTCGCCGGTCTCGACGTGATAGCCCTTGGCGCGGACGAGGGAGACGAATTTTTCGTAGAGGGGGATGGCGGTCTCGGGGCGGGCGGCGTTCAGAAACTCGGGGCGGCGGCCCTTGCGGCAGTTCCCGTAGAGCGTGAACTGCGAAACGATCATGATCTCGCCGCCGACCTCGTCGAGCGTGAGGTTGATCTTGCCGTCCGCGTCTTCAAAAAGGCGGAGCGAGCAGAGCTTGTCGGCGAGCTTGACGGCCTGGGCCTCGGTATCGTCGTGCGTGACGGCGAGGAGGATGAGAAAGCCTTTGCCGATGGAGCGCGTTTCCCGCTCGTCGATGGTGACGCTGGCGCGCCGGACGCGCATGAGGACTGCTTTCATGGCGGTTCTCCTTATCGCTTATTTGCCGAGTCTGGCGCGCAGGGCCTCGCCGGCCTCCTCGTAGCCGGGCTTGCCGAGCAGCGCGAACATATTCTTCTTGTAGGCCTCGACGCCGGGCTGATCAAAGGGATTGATGCCGAGCAGATAGCCGGACAGGCCGCAGGAGAACTCAAAGAAGTAAATGAGCTCGCCGAGGGTGCGGGCATTGCGCTCGCCGGCGGAGACGATGAGGTTGGGGACGCCGCCCTCGACGTGAGCGAGAAGCGTGCCGTCCATCGCCTGACGGTTGATGAAGTCCATCGTTTTGCCCGCGAGGAAGTTCAGGCCGTCGCCGTTGACGTCGTCGTGCGGGACGGTGAGCTGGTCGGGATCGGCGGCGAAGCGGACGACGGTCTCCAGCAGCGTGCGCTCGCCCTGCTGGATATACTGACCCATGGAGTGCAGGTCGGCGGTGAAATCGACGCTGGCGGGGAAGAGACCCTTGCCCTCCTTGCCCTCGCTCTCGCCGTAGAGCTGCTTCCACCACTCCGCCATGAAGCGGAACGACGGCTCGAAGCAGGCGAGCAGCTCGATCTTCTTGCCGGAGCGGTAGAGCTCGTGGCGCATGGCGGCGTACTGCCATGCGGGGTTGGTGTAGTCCGCGGCCTCGCAGAGCGCTTCCATCTCCCGCGCTCCGGCGAGCAGCGCGTCGGTGTCCACGCCCGCGACGGCGATGGGGAGCAGGCCGACCGCGGTGAGGACGCTGTAGCGTCCGCCGACGTTGTCGGGCACGACGAACTCCTCGTAGCCCTCGGCGTCCGCGAGGGACTTGAGAGCGCCCTTATGGGCGTCGGTGGTGGCGTAGATGCGCTGCGCCGCGCCCGCCTTGCCGTACTTTTGCTCCAGCTTTTCACGGAAGAAGCGGAAGGCGACGGCAGGCTCGGTGGTCGTGCCGGACTTGGAGATGACGTTGACGGAGAAATCGTCGTCGCCGATGAGCTCCATCACCTCGCGCAGCGCGGCGGAGGACAGACCGTTGCCGATAAAGTAGACGTTGGGGGTGTCCTTTTTCTTCAGGTTGTAGTTGGGCGAGCACAGGCACTCGATCACGCCGCGCGCGCCGAGGTAGCTGCCGCCGATGCCGATGACGACGAGGGCCCTGGAGTCGCCCCGGATCTTTTTCGCGGCGGCGAGAATGCGTGCGTATTCCTCGCGGTCGTACTGCGCGGGCAGGCGGACCCAGCCGATGAAATCGTCGCCCTTGCCGCCGCCGTTGAGGAGCTCGCGCTGCGCGCGCTCGAGACGGGGGCGGAGGACTTCTTCATAGGGGTAGGAAAGGAAGGGCTTTGCGTGGGAAACGTTGATGGAAAGCATGATAGAATTCCTCCTTATAAAATTCAGAGCGTCAGCCGGCGGGGCGGTCGACCTTCATCACGCCGCTGATCTGGTGAAGGCGGCGCATGACGGCGGAAAGCTGCTCGCTGTCGGCGACGAAGATCTCGAGATGGATGAGGGCAAAGCCGTCCGCGGTGGTCTTGGCGTTGAGGCCCGCGACGCGGGTCTGCGTGGACGAGAGGACGGCGGAGACGTCGAGCACGAGGTCAATGCGGTCCTTGGCGTATATGTCGAGCGAGGTCTGGTAGGACTGCGTGACGTCCTTGCCCCAGCTGACCTTGACCCAGCGGCCGGCCTCCTCGGGACGGCGGCGCTCGGGCGCGGCGTTGGGACAGTCGGCGCGGTGGACGGACACGCCGTAGCCGCGGGTGATGAAGCCGACGATGTCATCGCCCGGAACGGGCGTGCAGCACTTGGAGAACTTGACGAGGCAGTTGGAGAGCCCCTGCACCACGATGCCGTCCTCGCTCTTTTCGCGCATGGGTACGGCGGGGCGGGTCTTGCCCGGCTCGCCGGGGATGGGCACGGTGGCGTCGCGCTCGGCCTGCTGCTGTTTGTTGATGGCCTTGAGCTCGTCGCGGATGCGGTTGACGGCCTTCTGCGCCGAGAAGCCGCCGTAGCCGATGGCGGCATACATATCGTCCAGATTGCCGAAGCCGGTCTTTTTGAGCAGCGTGGGACGAAGCTCGTCGCCGATGACGGCGGCGACGGAGATGCCGTAATGCTTGAGCTCGGATTCAAAGGCCGCGCGGCCGTTGACGATGTTCTCCTCGCGCTTTTCCTTCTTGAACCATTGGCGGATCTTGCCGCGGGCCTCGTTGGATTTGGCGATCTGCAGCCAGTCGCGGCTGGGGCCGTGGGCGGATTTGCTCGTGAGGACCTCGACCACGTCGCCGTTTTTAAGCTGGTAGTCGAGCGGGACGATGCGCCCGTTGACCTTGGCGCCGACCATGGAGTTGCCGACGGCGGAGTGGACAGAGTAGGCGAAGTCGATGGGCGTCGCGCCGGTAGGGAGGTTCGTCACGTCGCCGCGGGGGGTAAAGACGAACACCTCGTCGGCAAACATATCGACCTTGAGGGTGTGGATAAATTCCTCGGCGTCCGTATTCTCCTGGTTTTCGAGGAGGCGGCGGACCCATTCGTAGTTCTGCTCGTTGGCGCTGCCGGAGATGCCCTGCTTATACTTCCAGTGAGCGGCGATGCCGTATTCGGCGATGTCGTGCATCTCCTGCGTGCGGATCTGCACCTCGAACATCACGCCGTCGGGACCCATGACCGTGGTGTGGAGCGACTGGTAGCCGTTGGGCTTGGGCGTGCCGATATAGTCCTTAAAGCGGCCGAGCACGGGGCGGTAGAGGTCGTGGATGACACCGAGGACGTTGTAGCAGTCCGCGACGGTATCGACGATGACGCGGAAGGCAAAGAGGTCGAACACCTCGTCCATGGTCTTGCTCTGGGCATACATCTTGCGGTAGATGCTGTAGGGGTGCTTCATGCGGCCGTAGACGCGGCGGAAGGGGATATGGTCCTCGGCGAGCTTGCCCTCGATCTGCTTCTGGATGCGCTCCATGAACGAGCCGTACTCCCTGGACTTTTCCTCGAGGGAGTGGGTGATCTCGTTGAAGGCGGTGGGGTCGAGGTATTTGAGGGAAAGGTCCTCCAGCTCCCACTTCATGCGCTGCATACCGAGACGGTGGGCGATGGGGGCATAGATCTCCATGGTCTCGAGCGACTTCTGGCGCTGCTTGTCGGTGGACTGATACTCCATCGTGCGCATATTGTGCGTGCGGTCGGCGATCTTGATGAGGATGACGCGAATGTCCTTGGCCATGGCCATGAGCATCTTGCGCAGATTTTCCATCTGCTCCTCTTCCTTGCTCGTGTAGTGGACGCGCGTGAGCTTGGAGACGCCCTCGACCAGATCGGCGACGGTGGGAGAGAAGCGCTTGGCGATGTCGTCGTAGGTCGCGTCGGTGTCCTCGATGCAGTCATGCAGGAGGGCGGCGATGATGGATTCGCTGTCGAGATGCAGCTCCTCGGCCACGATCTGCGCGACGGCGATGGGGTGGGTGACGAAGGGCGAACCATCCTTGCGCTTCTGGGCGCCGTGGTGCGCGGCGGCGTAGTGGAAGGCGGCGTCGATCTGGGCGAAGTCCGCACTGGGGTTGTAGGCGTGGATGGTCTCGACCAGATGGTCGTACTGCTTCTGCACCACCTCGGGAATGGGCTGGGGGGTCTGCTCAATGGGAGCCTGCTCGGCCGTTTTTGCGTCGCTCATACGCTGCCGCCTCCTTTCGTTCCGTCCAGTCCCGCGCGCAGGGCGCAGAGATAGGGGCTGGCGTCAAGATCCACACGCTTGCCGCCGCCGGTGAGGCGGAGCGTGATGTATTTGTCGTGGCGCTCGACGGTCACGAGCCCGCGCTCGGCAAAGACTGCGAGGCACATGGCCGTGCGCGGAAAGCTCTCCGCGCCGAGGGCTTCGGCGGAAAGCCGCCGCAGGAAGGGCAGCTCCGGAGAGGTGAGCGTGCCGTCCACCTCGCGCTCGAGCACGCGCCAGACGCGCACGAACTGCTCGCGCGAGGGCAGGAGCTTCGCGGCGTCCTTCGCGCTCACGCCGCCGCCGCGGATCAGCGTGCGGCACAGCTCGAGCTGCTCGGCCTCGCGGGCGCCGGGGTCGTGGGCGCTGCGCAGATCGACGAGCTGGAGCTGCAAGGAGCGGCTGCCGCGGAACTCATTGACCTGCAGATAAAAGGCGGCGTCCACGCGCTCGCCGACGGTCAGGCCGCATTCCGCGGGGGTGACGGAGAAGAAGATGCCGTCGAAGCTCGTGTGGCCCTTTTGGAGCCGGAGCTTGAGGTGCTTGTTCTGCCCCACGCTCTGCATGGACTCCAGCCGCGCGCCGCGCAGGCAGAAGACGGGACGGTTATTGCCCGCGCCGTAGGGCTCGAGGCGGGAAAGCTCCTCGACCTCCTGAAGCGTGATGAGGCTCGGGCGGGCGAGGGCGGCGTCGATCTCCAGCGAGGAGACGGGGGCCGAATCGCCGCAGTGGGTGCGGACGTATTGGTTGATGCGCTTGCGGAAGGCGGGGATATTCTCCTCCTTGATGGTGAAGCCCGCGGCGAGCTCGTGCCCGCCGAAGCCGACGAGCAGGTCGCTGCACGCTTCGAGCGCGGCGAAGAGATTGAAGCCGCCGTAGCTGCGGCAGGAGCCCTTGCCCATGCCGCCGGCGAGGTGGATCATGAAGCTGGGGCAGGAGAATTTTTCGGAAAGGCGCGAGGCGACGATGCCGACCACGCCCTGATGCCACTCCTCGCTCGAGAGCACGAGCGCGTTGCGCTCGGTGGGGGCGAGGGTGTCCATCTGCTCGATGGCGCAGCGGAAGATATCCTGCTCGACGTTCTGACGCTCGCGGTTGAGGTCGCACAGCTCGCGGGCGAGCCGCTCGGCCTTGGCGGGGTCCTGCGTGAGCAGGAGCTCGGCGGCCAGCTCCGCGCGGCCCATGCGTCCGGCGGCGTTGATGCGGGGAGCGAGGACGAAGCCGATCTGCACGGAGGAGACCGGGCGTCCGGTCAGGCCGGCCTCACGCAGCAGCGCGTGCAGTCCGGTGAAGTCGCTGCGGTCGATGCCCTCAAGACCGCATTGGACGATGGTGCGGTTCTCGCCCTCCATGCGCATGACGTCGGCGATGGTGCCGATGGCGGCAAGGGTGCAGTAGCGGGAGAAGAGCGCGTTTTCGCGCTCGGCGCCGCCGAGGGCAAGGACCAGCTCGAGCGCGACGCCGACGCCGGCGAGATGCTTGAACGGAAAGCCGCAGTCCGGACGGTGGGGGTCGACCACGGCGCAGGCGGCGGGCAGCTCGTCCTTACATTCGTGGTGATCGGTGATGACGAGATCGACGCCGAGGGTGGCGGCAAACGCCGTCTCCTCCACGCCGGTGATGCCGCAGTCCACGGTGACGATGAGCGTGACGCCCTGCTCGGCAAGGGCGCGGATCGCGTCGCAGCCGAGGCCGTAGCCCTCCTCGATGCGGCGGGGAATGTGCATGAGCACCGCCGCGCCGCGGGAGCAGAGATAATCGGTCAGAAGGCAGGTGGAGGTGATGCCGTCCACGTCGTAATCGCCGAACACGGCGATGGTCTCGCCGTCGGCGAGCGCGCGGTCGATGCGCGCCACGGCCTTGTCCATATCGCGCATGAGGAAAGGGGAGTAGACCAGCGAGCGCTCGCGGTCAAGATGCGCGGCGGCCTGCTCGGGCGTAACGACGCCGCGCGAGGCCAGTACGGTCGATACCAGATAGGGATAGCCTGCGTCCATCAGAGCTTCGACCGCGGCGTCATCCGTTTCCGGGATGAGCCAGCGTTCGTATTTCATGCAGAGACCTCCGATCTGTACGGCAAAGGTGCCGCGGATACTAATTCAATCTAATATTATAGCAAAGATGTGCGGAAAGGTAAAGAGAAAATATAAGGAGCGCTGTGCCGTGTGAGATAGCATAATGATTGCAGAAAAGGATTTAACATCTTTTTCTGCAATATTTTTTTATTTCGCCGCAGGAAAGCGGAGGGAAATGAGGTGAAAAACGGATGAAAACCATGACGATGCAGGACCGGCAAACGCTGGCGCGCCGCTACGCGGCCGGCGAGAATGTCACGCGGATCGCGGTCGATCTCGGAATGTCTGCCGCAGCCGTCTACGCGGAGCTGCGGCGCGGATACACCGGCGGCCTCGATGGGAACAAGCGCCGCGAGTATGATCCGGAGCTTGGCCTGACGAGATATCAGGAGAACCTTGCAAATCGCGGCCGCAGAAAAGCCGCCACAAAATAACAGGAGGAAAAACAGCATGAGCGAGACTGGAAAGACCATGAAGGTAACGGAGAGACACATTGGCGACGAGGTGGAGATCACCTTCCGCAAGACGGCCGGAAACGAAAAGTGCAACTGCAAGATCACGGCGAACAATGCGGCATCGGCACTCAATGGCGTCTGCATCATCGTGCAGGAGTACGCGAGCGCGCTTCAGCTTCCAACGCTGCACGTCTTAGCGGTGATGGCGGCGCTGATGGTAGATCCGGAATCCGAGCACGGCGCGGTGAAAGAGGCGCCGAAAGAAAGCGAGGCGGCAGAATGATGGAAACAAGAGAGATCACCGTGACGATCCACCGCGAGCCGGAGAGCCAGAACGACCTGCTCACGACGCTTTTGATCGTGGTCCTCGCGGCGCTGGCCTTTGCGGCGGGGTACATCGCGGCGAACGCGCAATGGCGCGAGACGGTCTCGGAGGTAACGCCGGAGCCGCCTGTCGTTGCGCAGGAGACACGGGCGAAGCTGCTCACGACCTACGAGGAGCCGACGGAGAGCATCACGACGAGCCGCTATGCCGAGGTGAGCCAGGAGGACTGCGAGCTGATCGCAAAGATCGTCTACCTGGAAGCACGGGGCGAGCCGCTGGTGGGCCAGCAGGCCGTGGCGGAAGTCATTCTCAACCGCGTTGCGGCGGGAAACTTCCCTGACAGCGTGAAAGAGGTCATTTTCCAAGGCACCGACGGGAACGGCCCCGTGCAGTTCAGCACGGCGGCGCACCTCGACGAAGCGGTACCGACGGACAAGCAGTATGCGGCGGTGGGACAAGCCCTCTACGGCGAGCCGGTCCTGCCGATGGACGTGGTTTTCTTTTCGACCACAGGTGAAAACAGCAGAACATGGGGCGCCATCGGCGGGCACATCTTCTGCTATCAGTATGAATGGGAGTGAAGCAATGGCAGCGAAGAAATGGATCTATGAGGTAAAGTACACCGACGGCGAGGAATACACCTATACCGCGCCGGACGGCAAGCTGAAGAGCAAGAAGCTGCCGACCGTGCGCGTCGAGGCCGAGAACCGGCTGAACGCGGTCGTAGCGGCGGCGAAGAAGTGGGGCGTCGGCTGGACCGGCATTGCACGCGGCGTCGAGTGCGAGATCATCGGACCGGCGAAGAAGAAAGGAGACAAAAATGAGTAATTTATCGGCAAATGCGCAGCTGCTCGGCAATCTGGAGCACACCACGGCGGAGCTGCTGGAGGGCATGACGGAGGAACGCGGCCGCGGCTTTGCCAGCGACAATGAAAGCTGGGCCGCGCTGAAGGGGTATCTGGAGCGCGCTGAGAAGATGCGCAAGGATATTGAGAAGGTCCACAAGGAAATGTGGGATGCCATCAAGGACCAGAACGACGACGCCTACCGCGCGCTGGCGAACGAGCTGACGCGGGCATCTTCCGCTCTTGCGGCGGAATGGATCACCGTGTCCGTGCTCGGGAAGATTGCCGTCGAAATGACGGACGAATAATGGATCGGAAGGAGTATCTGCGCCGCTGCGCAATGGCGGCGGGCGACATGGACGGTAAGCGGTACCGGACCGCGAAGCGCTACCTGGTATGGTGCAGGCCTGCACGGTGGTGCGACTATCAGGCGATGCTGCCCGTCGCTTATCAGATGCACTACCGGAAGGACGGGACCATCGCGCACACGGCGATCCTGCAAGAGACCAAGGCGCATTGCCGGCACGAGATCCCGCTGGAGAAAGTATTCGAGGAGGAACCGCACGATGAAGCGGACGAGACCACACGCGAGTAACCGCGCAGGAAAGACACACTACGTCGAGCTGGGGCCATGCCCGAAATGCGGGAGGTACGACGGCGAGCGCAAGGAGAGCGTGAACGTTGCCGGCAGGTACTTCATCCGCTGCGCCGCCTGCGGCTACACCGTGGCCGGAGGGGAAGCCCTATCGGAGGCCACAAAGAAATGGAACCGAGAGAGCCAGAGAAAACAGGAGGAGAAGAAATGAAACGGGAAAACGCGAGAGACGGTGTGTGCTTCCTCTGCGGCCGCGACGGCACGGAGGACCCGCTGGACTTCCACCACATCTTCGGCGGCAACGCCGCGGACCGCAAGAAGTGCGAGCGGTACGGGCTGAAGGTGCGGCTGTGCCACGGGCGCTGCCACATCTTCGGGCCGGAGGCGGCACACAACTGCGCCGAGACCATGCGGACGCTGCGCCGCTACGGCCAGCGCAAGGTGATGCTCGAGCAGGGCTGGACGGTGGACGAGTTCCGCTTCCACTTCGGCAAAAACTACCTCGACGACGAGGAGCTGGAGGAGATCGCGGCGATCCAGGCAGAGAGCGCATAAGAAAAGCGGCTGACCGTGGCACCGGTCAACCGCAGCGAAGAAAAATCATGAAAGGAGATCTCTTCCCCGCCATTGTAGCACAGGACGGGGAAGAAAAGCAAGGGTATGAAAGAGTTTTTGGATCAGGCATTGAATAAGCTCGCCGAGACGGTGAGCGGGCAGAAGGAGAACGCGATGGCGCCGAGCGTGCGCGAGGCCCTGACGGACTTTTGCCGACAGGACGCGGAGTTCGCGCAGGCGGTGGCGCAGGGCGGCAGCTTCAAGGATTGCATGGCGGCGGTCGCCAAGGGCGTCGGGGGCAGCATTTCCGACCTCGAAGCCTACCGCAAGGCGGTGCGCTTCTACTTCAAGGGCGCGGACATTCATTTCCGCATGGAGATCGACCTTTGCCCGACGGCAGAGGAAGCGCCGCGGCCTGCGGTACAGAAGAAGATCCTTGACATTGCGGACTTTCTGTGAGGTGACGGTATGCGGTGCAATCTGACAGAAGCGGAGCAGAAGGCCGCGCTGGAGGTCCCGTTCCGCTGCACGGGAGAGGAGCAGGAATTTATTGAGCGGTGCTTCACCGGCTATCTCTTCTTTGAGCATGAGGCAGACGAGAACGGAAGGCTCGGCGTGACGACGGAATGTACGCGCTGCGGCCGAAAGGTATGGTGGACGGAGCGCGAGTGGAAGCGCTTCAAGCAGGAGAACAATGCCGAGGCAAAGTCGGACCTTTTGTGTCCGGACTGCGGCTGCGGTGTGACGCTCTACCCGCGAGGAAGGCTGCGCAACGGAAATGCGCTGGACGAGCGTCGGCAGATCGTGCTGCTGCGCGCCATCGGCGGGGCGCTGCGCGCGGTCGCGCTGAGCGTGTGGAAGCATCACGGGCGCTGGGAGTCGGACGATGCGGAGAGCTGCACAAAGGCTGTCTATTACTTCGCGCAGGGCAAGTGCCAGAAGTGGCAAAGAAAGTGGGAATGGAGCGAGGAAGAACAGCGGTTCGCACCGAGACTCATTCCGCAGAAAACCATGACGGAGCCGTTCGCAGAGAGCGACAGCTGGCTGTGCCGAAGGAGCGGAGATTACGCGGTACACGGCGTGGACCAGATCGCGGCGTCGCCGCTGCGATACTGCGCGGCGGAGCCGTCCTTCGGTCTGGACGGAGACGATCCGAGGGAGAACACAAGGGGCCTTTTGACCTACCTCGGACTGTGGACGCGCTACCCGCGCATCGAGCAGCTGGCGAAGGCCGGATGTGAAAAGATCATCAACGACGCCATCCAAGGCTGCATGAACAGCCGCGCGCTCAACTGGCGGGCGAAGACCATGCCGGCCTTCTTCGGGGTGGACAAGCCAACGGCGAAGCGGCTGCTTGCCGGAGGCATCGGGCAAAAGGAGCTGGAGGCGCTGGAGCTGGTGCGTCACGGCGGCGTGACGCTGGAGGAGGCGCTGACGATCTGTGGGCGGATCGGCGGCAGAGGCGAGCAGGAGCGCTGCGGCGCGGCGCTCCGGGAGACCGGCGAAAGCATGCTCGTGCTGGCGCGGTATCTGGAAAAGCACCGGCACAAGAATGCGGGACTGTGGCTGGACTACATCGACGCGGCGAAAAAGCTCAAGTACGACCTTGCGCGGCGGGACGTGGCCTTTCCGAAGGACCTGCAGGGAGCGCATGACGCGGCTATCGCGGCGATCCGATACGAGGAAAACGCGGCGGCGCGAAAGGCATACGAAAAACGGTATAAGAAGCTCAAAAAGAAGTACACCTTCTCGGCGATGGGCCTTTGCATCGTGGTGCCGGAGGACGACCGGCAGATCATCAACGAGGGCAAGACGCTGCATCACTGCGTCGGCGGCTACGCCGAGCGGCACATGAGCGGAGCGGCGACGATCCTCTTCCTGCGGAAGGAAAAGACGCCGCACCGAAGCTACATCACCATCGAAATGTGCGGCGCACGGGGAAACGACATTCGGCAGATCCACGGCTACGGGAACGAATACAAAGCGGGAAAGAAGCTCGCCTCGCCGCAGGAGCGGCACGGGGCCTTTATCGACCTTTGGCTCGCATGGCTGAAGAGTGGAAGCAAACGGGATAAGAGCGGCAGGCCGGTCCTGCCGGTGAAAGGAGAGAAAACGGCATGAGTATGTACGGCATGGTAGATGTGACGCCGGAGGGCGTCAGCGAGGGCGCGGCGCTGAGCGGGATGTTCGGTGAGAGCGCGCCGGTCGAAACGGAGCGCGGGATCGAGGCGATCACGGAGGAGATCATCTTCTATAAGGCGGTCGGCGGGCAGGCGGTCCTTGAGATCGGCAAGCGCCTGATCGAGGCGAAAGCGCAGCTCAAGCACGGTGAATGGCTGCCTTGGCTGAGTGAAAAGGTGGAGTTCTCAGAGGCCTCCGCACAGCGCTTTATGCAGCTTGCAAGGGAGTATGAAAATCCCGCACTGGTGAGGGATTTGGGAGCCTCGAAAGCCCTGGTATTACTGGCTTTGCCGGCATCCGAGCGAGAGAATTTCGCACAGGAAAAGCACGTCGTAAACGGCGAAGAAAAGTCCGTTTCCGAAATGAGTAAGCGCGAGCTGGAGGAGGCCATCCGGCAGAGAAAGCTCGCCGAGCTGAAGGCAGAGGAAACGGCACGCGAGCTGGACCGGCAGAAGGAAGCCACGGCAGAAGCGGAAGCCGCGGCGGAAAAGGCGCAGGAGGCGGCGGAGGCCGCCCGCGCCGAGGTCGAGGACGCCAAGAGCATTTCTCTCGCCGCGCAGGAGCGCACGGCGGAGCTGGAGCGCGAGCTGAAGGCGCTGCGCGAGAAGCCGGTAGACGTGGCCGTGCAGACGGTGGACGCGAGCGCCGAGCAGATCGCGGCGGCGGTCAAGGAGGCGGAAAAGGCGGCCAAGGCCAAGCGCGACGCGGCGGTCGCCAAGAAAGCCGAGGAGCTGAAGGCGGCGGAGGAGCAGCGCGACGAGGCACGGAAGGCTGTGGAAAACGCCGAGGCCGGAAGGAAAGCAGCGGAGGAACAGGCGGCGGCCCTGCGCGCCGAGTTGGAAAAGGCTCGGAAGAGCGCCGCAGCGATGGACAACAAGGCGCTTGCGGAGTTCGGCGTGCTGTTCCGGCAGGCGCAGGAGACGGTGAACCGCCTGACGGAGCTTGCCGGCGAGTTGGACGAGGAGAACCGTCCGAAGGTCTACCGCGCGCTGGGCGCGCTGCGGAACATGATCGCCGAGAAGGCGGAGGAGGAAACGGCATGAAGATCCGACTGGCACGGGATCTGACGATGCCGCTGGCGAAGAAGGGCTGCATCTTCAGCGTGGAGCTGAAAACGACCGGCAAAGATGAAAAGCCGATCTATTTTGTCCACTATTACGGGAACACCATCGCGTTTCCGGGTGATGCCTGCGAGGAGGTAGAAGATGGTTAAGGTCTACTGCGATATGTG
>CALDMA010000110.1 GCA_937915075.1 uncultured Oscillospiraceae bacterium | reverse complement strand
TAACGCCGAGCAGCTGGATATGCTGCTGCTTCTGCGGCAGAAAACGGATCAGATGCTGCTCGAGCGGAAGGCGGAGCGGCAGGAGAACAAGCCATAGGCTCCGACCGGGCCCAGTCCGCCGCGGCCGGCGGCAACGGAAGATCTTTATGTGGAGGGACACGATGAACATTCAAAAGACCTTAAGCGGAGCGACCCTGACGGTCGCTCTGGAGGGAAGATTGGACACGACGACCGCGCCGAAGCTGGAGGAGGTGCTCCGCGGCAGCGTTGACGGCGTCACACGTCTGGTATTTGACATGGAGAAGCTGGAGTATATCTCCTCCGCGGGCCTTCGCGTGCTGCTTGCGATGCAGAAGCTCATGAATCGGCAAGGGGAAATGGTGCTTCAAAACGTGAACGAGGCCGTGATGGAGGTATTTGAGGTCACGGGCTTTTCCGATATTCTTCGCATCGAATGAGCGATCGTTCGGGAGCGCAGCGGAAAAAGAACGGATGAGCGGGAGGAAACGAGTATGCTGACATCGAAAAGGAAGGGCTATCGGCTGTCGCCGGAGACCGTGGATCTTCTTTCGCAGGAGTTCGCGGATTCTCTGACGGAGGCGGAGGCGGACCGAAAGGATATCCTGCGGCTTCGCCTTTCGCTGGAGGAGATTTTGGAGGGCTGGTCCTCCGTGCTCCCCGGCGCGCCGGTCACCTTCTGCGCGAAAAAGCGTCTGGGCAAGCAGCGGATCGAGATCCGCGTCGAGGGGAAGGAGCTTCAGGCCGACGACGTGCTGGAAAACTGTTCGCTCTCCAGCCGCCTGCTGGCGCAGGCGGGCCTCACGCTGACGCAGAGCTATCAAAACGGCGAAAACTGCCTGACCGTCGAGCCGCCCAAAAAGCGGAAGCTGGGGCAGATGCAGAAGCTCCTGCTTGCCATCGTGTCGGCGGTCATCCTCGGGCTGCTGCAGCGCCTGCTCCCCGCGGGCGCGCAGGCGGGCGTCCGGGCCGTGACCGATCCGCTCTTTATGCTGATCCTGAACCTGCTGCGCACCATCTCCTCGCCGATGATCTTCCTGGCGATCTGCTGGGGCATTTTCAACATCGGCGATATGACCATTATGGGAAGGATCGGGAAAAAGGTGATCGGCCGCATCGCGGCGCTGAGCTTTCTCGTCAGCGCGGGAGCGACCGTCTGTCTTTTGTGGCTTTTCCCGCTGGAGCTGTCCTCGGGCGGCGCGGCGCTGAGCGGATTTTCGACCATCTACCAGATCATTCTGGATATCGTTCCCTCGGATATCGTCTCTCCGTTTCTGAACGGAAACACGCTGCAGATCATCTTCCTGGGCGCCGCCGTCGGCATCGCCCTGCTGATCCTGGGCGACCGTGCCGCCGCCGTCCGCACGTTCATTGAGCAGACGAACGAGGTAGTCCAGTTTCTCATGGAAGCAATCGGCGACCTGATCCCGCTTTTCGTATTTTTCAGTCTGTTCGCTCTGCTGGGCTCCGACTTCGGCTCCGAGCTCTCGGGCATCCTCAAGGCCATCGTCATCACCTATGTTTTTTGCCCGCTGATGTGTCTCGTATTCATCGGCATCCTTGCCGCGCGGCATCGGGTGAGCTTCCGGCTGCTTGTGCAAAAGCTGCTGCCGACCTTTCTCATCGGTCTCACCACGGCGTCGTCCTCCGCGGCGTTCGCCACCAATCTGGAGACCTGCGAAAAGAAGCTGGGTATCCCGCCGATGCTCGCGCATTTCGCCGTGCCCCTGGAACAGGTCCTCTATATGCCCAGCGTTGCGGTCGCTTTTGTGGCGACCTGCCTGTGCATGGCAGAAAATTACGGCACGGCCATCACGCCCGCGTGGCTCCTTACAATGATCGTTGTGACCGGACTTTTGTCGCTGGCGATGCCGCCCATCCCCGGCGGCGCGCTGACCTGCTACACGGTCATGTTCACCCAGCTCGGCATCCCCGGCGAGGCCCTCGCTTTGGCCGTGGCGATCAATTCCATGATCGACTTTATCGCGACGGCATCCAACCTGACCTGCCTGCAGGTCGAGGTCACGACCATCGCAGGCCAATTGGGAATGCTGGATACCGAATGTCTCAAAAACCCCGGATAGGCCCGCACATCGGTGCGCGGCCGTCCCGAAGCGTGAAAGGTGGAAAGCAAAATGGGATATGAATACTTGCGGAACGAGGCTATCATACGCAGCAAGACGCGGGAGTTTTTCGGCGTCGGCACGGTGGTGACGGCCTCCGCCTACCTGGTCTCCGTTGTGGACTTTATGCTCATCGGCGCCCTTTTGGGCGCCGATGCTGTCGCTGCCGCGGGTCTTTGCGACAGCTTTGTGGACGTGGCGGAGCTTTTCGGCTTCGTCCTCTCCTCCGGCGGGCCGGTCGCCGCAGGCATCCTGCTGGGCAAGCGAAAGCTCCGGCAGGCCAATGGGGTCTTCACCCTGTCCTTTCTTCTGACGCTCGCGGGAGGTCTTCTCTGCTGGTGCCTGCTGCCGTTCTGCGGCTTTTTCAGCGGCATCCTGTCCAACAACGGCGCGATCGCGGGCGATGTGGCGCGCTACGCCTTCTTCACTCTGCTCTCGTCGCCCTTTGTCGGCGTCAATCTCGTTCTCTCCAGCTTCGCCATACTGGACGATCGCTCCAAGCTGGCCATGGGCTCGGTCGTCGCCGCCAACGGAGTGAACATTGTGCTGGACGTTATCTTTATGAAGTATCTGCACATGGGCGTTGCCGGCGCGGCCGCGGCTTCCCTGCTCGGCAACGCGGCGGGTATTCTGGTAGCGCTCCCCTATCTGCTGTCCAAAAAGCGAACCTTCCGCTTTGTTCTGCGTGCCGGCGACCTGCGCGAGACCGGCCGGGAGCTGGCCTCGTCCTGCTCCTCCTTTGCCACAGACAAGGTCTCGCGCATTTTCTCCGGTCTGACGGTGAACCTGCTTTTGATGTACTTCGTAGGCAACATCGGCGTGGCGCTCTACGCGGTGTACAGCCAGCTTCGCTTCATCCTGCGCATTCTGGCGGGCGGCGCGCTGCAGACGATCTCCACGCTGGGCAGTATGCTCTACGGGGAGCGCGACTTCTACGGGCTGCGGAAGATGCTCTCCCTTCTGTCCAAGTACACCTATGCGCTCGTCGCGGCGCTCATGGCGGGACTGTTCTGCTTCTCCGCGCCGTTCCTTAGCTCCTATGGCATTGCCGCGGAGCCGGACACCGTGCTCGCGCTCCGCATCATGCTGCTCAGCCTGCCCTTTCTCTGGCTCAACGACCTGCTCGCCAGGCTCTACCCCAGCGTCCAGCGGCAGCGCCTGTCCGTGCTTCTGCTGACGCTGCAGAACGTGGTGCTCAAAATACTGCTCCTGCTGCTCTGCGTGGCGACCATCTCACAGCTCCATTGGCGCAGCATCCCCGTTGTGGCCGTCTGGTGCCTGCTGGTGGAGCTGCTGTCCCCGGCGGTCACGCTGCTCCGGGAAAAGCAGGCCTTTGGGAACGTTGCCCTCCTCGGGCTGGAGGATCAGGCGGACCGGAGCTGCCACAGCTTTTCCATCACGGGAAAGGCGGAAAACGTTGCGGACATTCACCGGGAGATCGACTTGTTCTGCCAACAGAACGGTATCCCCCGCAACAAGGGCGTCCTGCTGGCCATCGCCTTTGAGGAGGCCGCCCTCAACATCATCAACCACAACGAGCACGTGAGCATGATCGACATCTGTCTGCTTCTGGAGGAGGACAGTCTGATCGTCCGTATCCGCGACGACGGCGCGCCCTTCGACCCGCTGGCGTTCGTGGACGATGAGGATATCCTTCAGATGAACAACATCCGTCTGCTTGAGCGGCTCACCGATCAGAAGACCTATACGCGCATCATGAACATGAACAACACGGTGCTTTCGATCCGACTGGAGGCGGCAGAGAATGAATGAACTGACCGGAGCGGTCCTCGCCCAATATCCGGCGGCCGCGGAGCTGCTGCGGCGGCATGGCGGCGAAACGCTGCTTACCTATCTCGGGCAGCTCCGCCACCGGCCGCTGCCGGACATCCTGCCCTCGGAGGAGCTGCTGGACGAGGTGCGGGACTACTTCACGCCCTTTTTCGGCGCGGAGACCGCCGGGGAATGTGCGGACGTTCTCCGGCGCCGCCGCTGCCTGTCCACCGCCAACCATCACCATCCCGCGTTCGAGTACATGACCGTGCAGGATACGATCCTCTGTGACCGGTGGCTGCGGACGCAGGGCGAGACCGGGGCGGTCGTTCCGTTTCTGTCCTGTGCCAACCCAAGGCTGGACAACAATGTCTACCCGAGGGGTATGCTGGTCTACGACTGCACCGCGCCGGAGGGCTGCCTGCGGCTGCCGTTTTATCCGTTCAAGCTGCGCCACGCCTGCGTGGCCGCCGTAGAGGGCATCTCCCCGGACATGGCAGACAATGCTCTGAGCCGCCTGCGGCAGGAGACGCGGCGCGGCTCCTGCTCGCTTCGCACAGCCGACGCGCTGGAGCGCTTCTGCCGCGAGGTCCTGCTCTCCGACCGCGTGCAGCGGTACGGCACGCTGCGGGAGCAGACCACGGTCATCAACGCCATGCTCTCCCGGCGCTATTTTACTGACCGTGCGCCGCAGTACCTCTGGATGCCGATGGAGACGCTCACCGCCCGCCTGCTGGAAAGGGATCTTCGGACGGAAGCCGCGCTCACCTGTCAAATGCTGTTCCGGCGCGAGCTGCGCGCATCTCTGCTGCGGGAGCTGGACGGCGTTTCCGGCTGCTGGACGGGAGACGCCGGCGGCACGCACTTTTTCTGGGGGCTCGACCGCCGCGCGGCGCTGTTTCCCCTGCGGCTGCGGGAGAGCGTGGGCACGGCGGCGCTGACGGGTCAAAACTCGCTGGGAGAGGCTGTGACCGTCCCCCTCACGCCGCAGGCGCTGACGGAGGCGCTGCGGGACGGGTCGCTGCTGCCGGGCCTGTTTCTCTGCTTTCTGGAGGCGCACTTCCTCCGCGACTTCACGGTGTTCGGCGGCTTCTATCAGCCCACCTATCTCGCTGAGATGCGCCGTGGACTGGTGCGCGCCCTGCGCGAGACGGGCGGCTATGAGGAGGAGGCCGCGATCATTGAGGCGAAGCGCAACGCGATGACCCTCGGGCTGCTCTATCTGCTGCGCAGTCGTGAAAACGGCAGCTTTCCCGTCTCCACGGCGGAGCTTTTGGAGCAGCCCGTTTCGACGCCGGAGGTCGAGGCGAGCCTGCAAATATCGGTTGAAGACGCGCTGGCGCATCTGCTCGGCCCCTGACAAGCCCGCTCCCTTGCAGAAGCGGCAGCCGCGTTCGGCAGCGCCCCGGCCTCCGGCATCTACGGCATCGCGGACATGGCGATGGTCGGGCAGTATCAGGAGCCGGACGGTACAGCGGCGCCGGCGGCCGGCGCGCCGGTGTGGAACATCATTTACAGTCTCAGCCTGCTCATGGACACCGGCGGCAGCCGAAGAAAAGCGGCGGCACGGAAAACCGGCATTTCACAGCAGCGCTCACCCGCAGCGGCACCGCCGCCCTGCCGGAGTGCGGCAAAAGCTGAACGTAAATACCCCCCGGCGAAGCCCAACACGGTTAAGATAAGAAAAACCGACAGCAAAAAAGCTCCCCCGTCCATTTCAGAGGAAGTGGACGGGGGACTTTACTTCTTTCTGTTGTTTCCTGTTGCCACGGCACGGCATACCGTCGATGTTCCGCTGTGAGGTCGTGACCGTGACGGAAAACGGCTCGTCCAGTATCGAGATCGATGTGTCCCAAGGAGAAAGTACAGTGCGCGGAATGAAGCCAGCAGCCATGCCCCCTTTCGATTCCATCAGCATCCCTCCCGGCCAAATGATCAAGGCCGATCCGTTTTGCGGTACGATCGGCGGCAGCGTCCTTTCGCGCCGCCGGTCAGGCTCAAAGCCTCGCCACGCCGCTTCTGCGCGCGGCTTCGGCGACCGCCTTGGCCACCGCGGGGCCGACACGCGGGTCGAATGCCGCGGGGATGATATAGTCCTCGGAGAGCTCGCCGCCGACAAGTCCTGCCAGCGCCTCCGCCGCCGCCACCTTCATCTCCTCGTTGATGTCGCTCGCGCGCACATCGAACGCGCCGCGGAAGATGCCCGGGAAGGCCAGTACGTTGTTGATCTGATTCGGATAATCGCTGCGACCGGTCGAAACGACCCTTGCGCCGCCCGCCTTCGCCGCGTCGGGGAAGATCTCCGGCGTCGGGTTCGCGCAGGCGAAAATGATCGCGTCCTTGTTCATCGTCTTGACCATCTCGGTCGTAACGGTGTTCGGCGCGCTCACGCCGATGAACACGTCCGCGCCCACGAGCATATCGGCAAGCGTCCCCTCCTTGCGGCTCAGGTTCGTGACCTCGGCCATCTCGGTCTTGATCCAGTTCAGACCCTCGCGGCCCTTGTAGATCGCGCCCTTGCGGTCGCACATCGTAATATCCTTGAAGCCCGCCGAGAGCAGCAGCTTTGTAATGGCGATGGCCGCCGCGCCCGCGCCGGAGGTCACGATCCTCACGTTCTCTTTCTTCTTGCCGACGACCTTGAGCGCGTTCGTGAGGCCCGCCAGCGTGATGACGGCGGTGCCGTGCTGGTCGTCGTGGAAGATGGGAATGTCGCACTTTTCCTTCAGCTTGCGCTCGATCTCGAAGCAGCGCGGCGCGGCGATGTCCTCAAGGTTGATGCCGCCGAAGCTGCCGGAGATGTTGTAGACCGTCTCGACGAACTCGTCCACGTCCTTGGTCTTGACGCAGAGAGGAAACGCGTCCACGCCGCCAAAGGACTTGAAGAGCACGCACTTGCCCTCCATGACGGGCATACCGGCCTCGGGGCCGATGTCGCCGAGGCCCAAGACGGCGCTGCCGTCGGTGATGACCGCCGCCATGTTCCAGCGGCGCGTGAGCTCATAGCTTTTATTGATATCCTTCTGAATTTCAAGGCACGGCTGCGCGACGCCGGGGGTGTAGGCGAGGGACAGGTCGTCCTTCGTCTTCACCGGCACGCGGGTCACCATCTCGATCTTGCCTTTCCACTCCCCATGCAGGCGGAGCGATTCCTTTGCGTAATCCATTCTGTTCTCCTTTCAAACCATCCGCTCGGGACGGACGATGCGGTCAAATTCCTCCGGCGGCAGAAGCTCCAGCGCGGCACAGGCCTCGCGCAGCGTTAGGTTCTCCGCGTATGCCTTCTTTGCGATCCTCGCGGCGTTTTCATAGCCGATGTGCGGGTTGAGCGCCGTGACAAGCATCAGCGAGCGGCGCACATTTTCGTCCATCCTCTCCCGATTTGCGTGAATGCCGGACGCGCAGTTTTTGTCAAACGAAGCGATGGCCTCGCTCAGCAAACGGACGGACTGCAAAAAGTTATAGGCGCACACGGGCATAAAGACGTTCAGCTCAAAGTTCCCCTGCGACGCCGCTATGCCGACGGCGGTGTCGTTGCCCATGACCTGCACCGCCACCATCGTCACCGCCTCGCACTGCGTAGGATTGACCTTGCCGGGCATGATGGACGAGCCGGGCTCGTTGGCCGGAATGGTGATCTCCCCCAGCCCCGTGCGCGGCCCCGAGGCCAGCCAGCGCACATCGTTCGCGATCTTCATCATGTCGCACGCGAGCGCCTTGACCGCGCCGTGCGCGAACACCAGCTCGTCCTTCGACGTGAGCGCGTGGAACTTGTTGGACGCAGTGACAAAGGGCCTTCCGGTCAGGTCCGCGACGGCCGCGGCGACCGCCCGGTCAAAGCCGTCGGGAGCGTTGAGTCCCGTGCCGACCGCCGTGCCGCCGAGCGCCAGCTCCCGCAGGGAGGACAGCGCGGCGGTGAGCAGCTCGCGGTCTCGCGCGAGGCTCGTCCGCCAGCCGGAGATCTCCTGCGCGAAGGTGATGGGCGTCGCGTCCTGCAAATGCGTCCGGCCGGATTTCAGCACGTCGGCGTTCTCCGCCTCCAGACGCAGGAGGGTCTGCTCCAACGCGGAAACGGCAGGGAGAAGCCGGTCCTCCACCGCGAGACAGGCGGCAATATGCATCGCCGTGGGAAAGGTGTCGTTCGAGGACTGCGACATATTGACGTCGTCGTTCGGGTGCAGGAGCTTTTTCCCTACCAGCTCGTTGCCGCGGTTGGCGATGACTTCGTTGACGTTCATGTTCGACTGCGTGCCGGAGCCCGTCTGCCACACGACGAGCGGGAAGTGCCCATCCAGCTCGCCGGCAAGGATCTCGTCGCAGACGCGGCCGATCAGGGCGCATTTTTCCGTGCTCATCCGCTCGGGCAGCAGCTCGCGGTTGGCGATGGCCGCCGCCTTTTTCAGCACGGCAAATGCCCGGATGATCTCCGCGGGCATCGTTTCGATCCCGACGCCGATGGGGAAATTCTCATGCGAGCGCTGCGTCTGCGCGCCCCAGTAGCGGTCCGCCGGGACGCGCACCTCTCCCATCGAGTCCCGCTCTATCCTGTATTCCATACGTTTCCTCGCTTCCGTTTGATCTGCTATCTCCATAGTACACGCCGCGGCGCGGATGTCAACAGGAGATTTTACGCCCGGGCGGAAAGCAGGCGCAAAAACGCGGGCGCTGCCCGGAAGATCTGCACGCCGCTTTTTTGCAGCAAAAGGGACCGCCCTCTGCGGAAGAGGACGATCCCCTTTTTCGATCTCTTTACTTTGCCAGCTCCGCGTACTCGGGGGCCTCCGCCGTGGCGGGGGCAATGGCGGGGCTGGTATCCCTCGCCCACTCGAGCGCGTGCTCGCAGAACATCCGCGTGATGGTGGACGGCTGCGCCGCCGCGCTCGTGGCGATGGCGATGTCGCGGTAATACGGTTCGTCGAGCGGCTTTTTGATGATACCGTGGCGGTTGGGGTGCAGGATCAGGTCATGCACCACGCTGATGCCCAGCCCGCACTCGACCATCGCGAGGATGGCAAAGTCGCTGCTGACCTCGAACTTGATGCGCGGGGACTGCCTGAGGTGCTCCAGGAACAAATTGATCTCGTAATCCTGCTCCTCCTTGAGGCTGATGAAATCCTCGTCCGACAGCCGGCTGACGGGGAAGCATTCCGCGTCGCGCAGTGGGTGATTCGGCGGCAGGATGACCGTCAGCGAGTCGCGCAGCAGGAAGGTCGTATCGAACTCCTTGGCGCAGGGGAGGGCGAGAAAGCCGCAGTCGATCTGCCCGCGGCGCAGCCAGGTCGCGATCTGGTTGTACTCGCCGTTGAAGATCTGGAAGCGGATATTGGGGTATTTTTCGTGGAAGGACTTGATCATCAGCGGCATCCAGCCGGTCGCCATGCTGGTGAACGCGCCCACGCGGATCAGGCCGCTCTGCAGCCCGTGCAGCTCGCCGACGGCAAAGCTGAGCTCCTCCTGCCCCTTGACGATGGACTGGATGATGGGCAGCAGCTGCGTCCCCTCCGAGCTGATCTCGATGCCCGAGCGGTTGCGCGTGAGCAGCGGGACGTTCCAATGCTCCTCCAGGTCCGCGATCATGCGGCTCACGGCGGACTGCGTGTAGCCCAGCTCCGCGGCGGCCTGCGTGATGCTGCCGGTCTCGATGGTCTTGAGGTAGGCCAGATATTTGTGGATCATGCGCTCATCTCCTTGCGTATAGGCCGCGCGGCGGCGTTAACGCCATGATAGCCGAATGTGAATCATCTGTCAAGCATTCCGTTTTGGAATGTTCAGCAGAACAATGATTTTCTTGTGCATTCCGCAATAAAACTATATACTGTATGTGCAGATAATTAAACACTCTCGTGAAGCGGTTTGCAAGCCCACGACGGCATTGTTGCAAATCGCAGAAAATTTTTGAGGAGGCTATCACCATGATCCATTATTCCTGCATCGGTGCGACCGGCTATGTCTGCGGCGAAGTGCTGCGCATGATGGTCAACCATCCCGACGGCGAGCTCGTCAACGTTCTCGATACCTACGGCGTGGGCGACGCCATCTCCACCCATCACCCCGCCCTGCGCGGCTTCTACGACCAGACCATCCTGGACCTGACCGAGGAGAACGTGCGCGAGACCGCCCGCAAGAGCGACGTCGTGATGATCCAGGTCCCCTCCGGCGCGGTCGCCAAGTGGGCGGAGATCGTTCTCGCCGAAGGCTCCCGCATCATCGACATCGGCGCGGACATCCGCTTCCGCGACGTGAAGGTCTGGGAAAAGTGGTACGGTGACAAGCACACCAATCCGCAGATGACCCATGACGCCGTCTACAGCATGCCCGAGATGAACCGCGAGCTGGCCAAGGGCAAGAAGCTCATCGCCAACCCCGGCTGCTATCCCACCGCCTCCACCCTCGGCCTGCAGCCCATGCTCAAGACCGGCCACATCGTCGAGAACACCATCGTCATCGACGCCAAGAGCGGCTTCACCGGCGCGGGCCGCCGTCCCGCCCTCAACAAGCTCCTCACCGAGGCGGAGAACAACTTCTGCGCCTACGCCCTCGGCGGCGGTCACCGCCACACCCCCGAGATCGAGCAGAACATCGCCTACATCACCGGCAAGGATCTGATGAAGCCCGAGACCTGGCAGTACATCAACTTCCAGCCGCACCTCCTGCCCCAGGTCCGCGGCATCGAGGTCACCATCTACGCCACCTGCGATAAGGACTTCACCAACGAGGAGGTCTACGAGCTGTATAAGGACTTCTACAAGGACGAACCCTTCGTCAAGGTCTTCCCGGCCAATCTCCCCGTGCAGACCAAGTGGGCCTACGGCACCAACTTCGTCGAGATGACCCCGACCTTCGATTCCCGCACCCACCGCCTGATCGTCTCCTCCGTCATCGACAACATCGGCAAGGGCGCTGCCGGCCAGGCCATCCAGAACATGAACCTCATCATGGGGATCCCCGAGACCACCGGCCTCATGATGCCCCCGATGTATCCGTAAGAAGCTGATTTTATATATAATAAGAAAAGGAGAACAACACTATGGAATACAAAGTGATCGAAGGCGGCGGCATCACCTCCCCCAAGGGCTTTACTGCGGGCGCCGTGTACGTCGGCGTGAAGAGCCGCAAGTCCCAGAAGCCCGATGTGGCCGTCCTCTACTCCGAGACCGAGGCCTCCTGCGCGGCGGTGTTCACCACCAACAAGTTCTGCGCCGCCCCCGTCATTCTCGACCGTGAGATCCTCAAGAACGGCAAGGCCCGCGCCATCGTCATCAACTCCGGCAACGCCAACGCCGCCACCGGCACCCAGGGCATCGAGGACGCCCGGACCGTCGAGCGCGAGGCCGAGAAGCTCCTCGGCGTGGGCGAGAACGAGGTCTTCGTCTGCTCTACCGGCGTCATCGGCCAGAAGCTGCCCGTCGAGAAGGTGCTCGAGGGCGTCCGTCAGATCATCCCCGCCAAGCTCGACAAGGCCAACGGCTCCGACGCGGCCTATGCCATTATGACCACCGACACCGTCCGCAAGGAATCCGCCTACGAGCTCGAGCTCTCCTCCGGCACCATCCGCATCGGCGCGATGGCCAAGGGCTCCGGCATGATCCACCCCAACATGGCCACCACCCTCGCCTACGTCACCACCGACGCCAAGTGCGACTCCGCCGACCTGCAGAAGATGCTGCACAACGCCATCGACAAGAGCTTCAATATGTGCACCGTCGACGGCGACACCTCCACCAACGACACCATGATCCTGCTCGCCAACGGCGCCTCCGGCGTCGAGGTCAAGACCGAGGAGGACAAGGCTGCTCTCGCCGGTCTCATCGAGCACATCTGCATCGACATGGCCCGCCGCATCGCCTCCGACGGCGAGGGCGCGACCCATCTGATCGTCGTCGAGTCCTACGGCCTGCCCACCGAGCATGACGCCCGTCTGGTCGCCAAGGCCATCGCCGGCTCCACCCTGTTCAAGGCCGCCGTGTTCGGCCGCGACGCGAACTGGGGCCGCATCATGGCCGCTGCCGGCTACTCCGGCGCGGACGTCGATCCCACCAAGGCCGACTGCATCATCAAGAGCAGCGCCGGCGAGGTCCAGGTCATGAAGGACGGCTTCGGCACCGACTTCAGCGAGGAGCTGGCCAAGGCCGTGCTCACCGAGCACGACATCACCGTCATCGTCGACTTCCACAGCGGCGACGGCAAGGCGGTCGCCTACGGCTGCGACCTCACCTACGAGTACGTCAAGATCAACGGCGACTACCGCACCTAAGGAGGGCCACCCATGAGCGACGCTGCAAAGG